>JAAYKA010000052.1 GCA_012522635.1 Candidatus Cloacimonadota bacterium | reverse complement strand
CTCTCATTCATGTTGGGAACAAGCACTACCGAGTCTATCTTTCCGGGCAAAGACCACCGTGTTTTCTGGAATCCAATCTTGGAGGGATTTGAGCCAGAAGGCTGGCAATTTAGGATCAGTGTTAAACATGCTCCAAAAAGCATGGTGTCTGTGCAAGGTGGTAGCTTTCGGATGGGATCGAACGACGGGAGAAGTCAAGAAAAGCCGATTCATGAAGTTATCGTCTCATCATTTTGGATTGGTAAATATCAAGTGACTCAGAAAGAATGGAAAGAGGTGATGGGAAATAACCCTTCAAACTGGCAGGATGACAATCTTCCTGTTGAAAACGTAAGCTGGTATGATGCTGTGGAATATTGTAACCGTCGTAGCATCCAAGAGGGATTGACTCCCTGTTACAGCGGTAAGGGCAGCGGCATCACTTGCGATTGGAATGCCAATGGTTACAGACTGCCTACAGAAGCGGAATGGGAATATGCTGCGCGAGGGGGTCATAAAAGCAAGGGTTTCGTATATTCAGGATCTGATGATATAAACGAGGTAGCTTGGTATGAAGGGAATTCTGATAGAAGGACACACAGTGTTGGAGACAAAAACTCCAACGAGCTCGGTATTCACGACATGAGCGGTAACGTTTGGGAATGGTGCTGGGATTGGTATGCGGGTTCTTATTATAAAAAGAGTCCCAGCATAAATCCAAAAGGACCAAATTCAGGTTCCTACCGTGTGCTTCGGGGCGGTTCCTGGTCCAACCTCGATCTTTGCCGGGTGTCGAATCGAAGCAACAGCAAGCCTATCAGCAATAGCCGCAACCACGGTTTTCGGGTTGCGGGAGTTTTTTATTAAATAAGTTCAAGTTTTATGGTCTCTGAGCCGGAAGCAAAAAAAGAATAATATGTGTGAGTCAAAGACAGCCAACAATGACAGCGCATCTCAAAAACGAACCCTTGTTGGATTTGGAGATCACAATGTACAAAGTTTATGGAGTTCAAACGACCAAATGAGTTTTGCTTTTCCCAGCGGTGGCTTTCCTGAACGAAGTAACAATATTTTCAGAATTACGAATGCGCCAATTTAGATTCTTCTTGACAGGAATCCACACAAAAATAATTCTTTCTTCAAAGACATTGTGAGGTCAGCATGAGAAGAAAAATACTTGGTTTGTTGTTGATTCTATTTGTTGCCAGTGCGTTGGAAGCCAGCTTTTTGGAGGAGGCACGTGCCCTTAAAAGCTGGTTGGACGTCCCATTTAACACCACCGCGCTGGATTCGGAACGAGATGCGCGGCTGAAAGATTTTCAAAGTCCGGTGAAGGACGAATTTGAAACCACGGCTCAGTTTGAGGAGCGCAAAAAAAACATTGAGAATCAAAAAAAGGCCATAGTGGCAGAATATGAGCACAAAAAACGCGACGCTCTGGCCGCCCATGAAAACCAGCGAGCCAAAATGTTAAGCCGCTTTCATGCCCTCTTGCAACAATCTCGTGAAGATGTGGTGGTAGAAGGTACTTTGGGAATTTACAATGCCGACACGCAAAAATTCAAGCTGAGCACACCTGAGCGCAGCTACGAAATTGTGGTTCCGCTGGATAAAGGAAAACTGGTAAAGGACAATTTTTCCCGTTATGAGGTCCGGGTCACGCGGCAACTGAACGAAAATCTACAGTGGAGCTATCTGGAAGCCCGGATAAGCGGTCCCGCGGGTATTTTTTCTTCCACAAACAAAGCTCCAGCCTTGGTCGGTTCCGGCCAAATAGCTTCTTTGGTTCCACCGGATTTGACAGCAAGTGTCAGCTTCAGCGAACCCAGCGGAAATGATATGTTGGATGCGGAGGAGACAGCAACAGTTACCATAACAATTCAAAATAGAGGCGAGGGCAGCGCGCAAATGGTTGAAGCCAAGTTCGATCTTGGCAACCTCAGCGGTGTCAGCCATCCAGGCAGCGTCTATTTTGGTGAAATCAAGCCTGGAGCCAGTGTCAGCAAAGAGGTGAAGCTTGTTGCCGGCATGGAAATCCAGAACGCGCAGGCCAGGCTCAAGATAGATTTCCATGAGCAGTATGGCTTTCCGCCTGACGATAAAATAATCAGCTTTTACACACGCGCCCTGCAGCCACCAGAGCTTTATATTGCAGATATCGGTATCGCTGACTACAATAAAAACGGGAAAATCGAACCGGGCGAAACGGTCGAAATTCGCGTCCGTGTCCACAACCGGGGACAGGGTCAAGCCAAAAACGTTATCGCGCGCATTATCAGAGGTGAAAAGGTATATTTCACCGGAGAAAACCCTACTGATACCTACAATTTGGGAAATATGGACGCGGGCGAATATAAAGACGTGGTCTTCGACATTTTGACCGCGAAGACCGCCACCCAACTTGACCTAAAACTGGAATTGAAGGAAAGCCTCGGTCGCTATGGAATGGATGAGCAACCATTGAACCTTGCTTTTAATCGGGTGGAACGCACTGCTGATCAGATGGTGGTATTGGGAAAAGAATCAAACGCCATCATCAGCTTGGCGCCAGCGCTCTCCGTGGATGTGGAGCAAGATATCCCCGCGCTTGGTTCACAGAAAAAGAACCGTTGGGGCGTGATTATTGGCATTGAAAATTATCGTAACGTGCCACGTGCGGATTTTGCCCGCAGGGACGCGGAATTTATGAAAGAGTATTTCACCAAGGTTCTGGGCATTCCTCTCGCGAACATCTATGTGAAAAACGACGATGATGCCACTCTGGGGGAATTGCAGGCAGTTTTCAATCCCAAAGGCTGGCTGGATAAAAACGCCAATAAAAAGGGCAACGAGATTTTTATCTATTACAGCGGTCATGGCGCTCCCAGCATGGATGGAGGTGAAGCCTATCTGTTGCCTCAAGATGGAAACCCCAACTATGCAGAGAACACCGGCATTTCACTCCAAGAGCTTTACGTCAATCTTGGCAACCTGAAATCAAGTGAGGTGACTCTATTCCTTGATAGCTGCTTCAGTGGTGGAGACCGTACCAGTGAGTCAATTCTGGCAATGGCCAAACCGGTGTTTTTGAGCCCGGAGCTTCCCGCGGTGGCTCCAAATGTTACCGTTTTTTCCGCCGCCAGCGGAAACCAGATAGCCAGTTCTTATCCTGACATGCAGCACGGTCTTTTTACATATTACCTGATGAAGGGTCTGCGCGGTGAGGCTGACACCAATGGAGACAGAAAGATTACCCAACTTGAATTGAATCTGTATCTGGGTGAACATGTGGGCAGTATGGCTCGTCGTTTGGGAAGGGAACAGGACCCTCAGCTTCAAAGCGGGGACCACAATAAAGTGTTGCTGCAGTGGTAACAAGGTTTTCACCCGCTCTCATGGCACTGCTGCTTTTGATGGCTGGTTGCGCCTCTGTGGGCAAAAACGCGGCTACCAACGATGCCGAAGCCTCACGCGCGGGAGCAGCCAGGGCTTTCCATGAAGAGGGTTCCGACGTTTTGGAGCCACATTTTACCACAGGCAAATCCCTGCCCAAACAAAACCAGCAAATTGTAAGTGGAGCGCAAGTTCCAGGTTCCAGAGTCACCGTCGAAATAGACACCTTTTTTGTTTATGGTTTCGAAACTTCTCCCCAGGAAGCAAGGGAAAAATCGCTGGCGCGGACGCGTGAACTGGCTTTGCAAAAGGCTTTGCCGGTGGATGTTTCCATCAGCACCATGGTCACGGACATGTATGTGGAAATAAACGATAAATTCGATGAACACATGGCTAAAAGCATCTTTATGTTAACATCCTCCGCCGGGCGCTTTGAAAATGAAACCTTGGTTCGCTCCAAAACAACCGTGGAAAGCGATTTCATGCGCTGCGAGATTAGTTATAAGGCAGACATTATCCAGCTTCCCCGGGCTTACAATTCCGAATATAACCTGAAGGTGGAACTCAGCGAGACCCTTTTGCGGGACGGCGAACGTTTTTGGGTGCATGCCACCGCGAACCGTGATGGTTACCTCTATGTTTTCAATGTTTTGGCAGACAACAGCGTGGCTTTGGTCTTTCCTTCTCGGCTTTTTCCAGATAACCGCGTTTGGGCGCAGGAACCTTGGAGTCAAAGGCTTGGAGCAGCTACTCTCCCAGACCGGGACCACAGCATTGAAACGCTCTATTTTATCTATTCAGCTCGGGAGATTACGGGCTGGGAGGATTTTTCAATCAATTCGGAAGATGGATTCATCGACCCTGCGGATGACCAAAGTTTTATTAAATTCCAAAGATGGTTGGGACGCGGGGACCCCGGTCTCAGGGTGGAAAAGCTGGCACAATTGCATATTTTCAAATGAAAACAATATTAAAAGCCGGTAGCCTTGGAAGCGAACCGGCAAATAAGGAGAAACAATGAAAACAGGAAAATGGCTAATCATCATCGTAACGCTGCTGACACTGGCAGCATGCAGCAGCAGCCGGGTCAAAATGGATTTCCCCAAATGGTGGGACACCCAGAATGATACAGAAAATCTCTGCGCTTATGGTATGGCTACAAAAGTCAGCCAAACCATGTCCATCGAAGCGGCTCGCGCCAATGCTATCGCGGAAGCATCTCGCTATGTGGAAGCCCATGTGAGATCTATGATCAAAAATTATGAAGAGGAAGCTGGTGTGCGCAACCCAGAAGTTCTGGCGCTTACCCAGAATGTGGTGAAAGTGATTTCCTCATCTGATTTCAGCGGAACCACAACCGGGAGTATGGAAGTCTATAAAGAAAAAAAAGCAGGAGACACACACTTTACCACGTACATCCAGATGAAAATTCCCAAAAAGGAGATTTCACAAAATCTGATTGAAAATATTCGCAACGAGGAAGCCCTTTACAACCAATTCAAAGCCTCCCAAGCTTTCAATGAACTTGATAGGGAGTTTGATTAAAATATTCCATAACCTCACCCTTTACCCCAGACCTAACATGACCTTATAGCTTCTCATTATCATCCTCATAAAAAATGGGGATGATAATGAGTTAATGCGCGGTTACTCCTGAGCCAGAGTCAGGCGTGGACTTTCTTTG
>JAAYKA010000051.1 GCA_012522635.1 Candidatus Cloacimonadota bacterium | reverse complement strand
TTCCCTTTTTGTGGGCCGCGGGCGGTGATGCCGTGAGCTACGATCCTGTGAAACAGGAATGGCGCGCTTCTTTTGCCGGTGAGGCCGGAGCCGATGCCATGGAATTTTATTTGAGGCTGGTCACCACTCGCTGGAAAGACAACCGCGGGCGCGAACAAACCGGCTTTGCCCTGCGCGAAGGAGATTGGGGCTACCTTTGGCAGGAAGGCAAAATTGGCATGCGGATGGACTATCTCTCCCAGCAAAATATGGGCGGGGTTTACGATCCAAACCTATATGCCTTCGCGCCTTCACCCGCCGGGCCTTCCGGACGCGGAGGCAGCGAAATAAATTGCCGGATGATGGGAATATTTTCCGGAGCGGGTGTCAGCAACAACTCCGGTGTGGGCGACCGCGATCCAGAAGCGGTGCGTCAAGCCGCCTGGGAATACATCCGTTTTTATGATAGCGAGGAAGCGCGGCAAATCCGCATGAAAATCATGGTGGACAGCGGCTATGGTCGCATGCAAAATCCTGTGTTTTTAAAACGTTATGGCTATGAGGAATATCTGCGCTACGCTCCTGCCGGCTGGCTGGAAACCTTTGAAACCGCCATGCGGGAAGGACGCCCGGAACCCTTCGGTGACAACTGTCAAAAAGTTTATGAATATATGACCCATCCGCTGGAAGAGCTGGTGGCGCTGGGTTTGAAAGGGAAATTGCCAGAAGATCCTAAAAAGCTGCGCGAATTGATTTTGGCGACCCTCAACAAAGGTGAAGCACGCACAAACCAGGAAATGATTGGTCATATCCCACCCGAAACCAAAGTCAAACGAGAGCGGCTGGCAACCCTGATTGCCGCGCTCATTCTTCTGGCCTTCAGTTTCACGCTTTGGCGGGTTTGGAAGCTGCTTTCACCGGAAAACCCCGCCCAAGGCAAGCTGCGTTTCAATTATAAGATCTGGGTCATTCTGCTTTTAGCTCCGGCGGTGGTCACCATCATCGTTTGGAAATACCTGCCCATGATAACTGGCTCGCTGATGGCTTTTCAGGATTATCACATCGTTGGCGCCAGCCCTTGGATTGGTTTTGGGAATTTCGCGGAGGTGCTTTTCGACCCCAGTTGGTGGGCTTCTGTTGGCAAAACCTTGTATTACATGGCTTTAATGCTGGGTCTGGGATTTTTCCCGCCCATCTTTTTGGCTATTTTATTGCAGGAAGTGTCCCGTGGCAAAATGCTTTACCGCGTCCTGTTCTATCTGCCCGCGGTGATTAGCGGCGTCATCGTAATCTATTTGTGGAAACTGCTTTACGACCCTTCTGATCTGGGTATTTTGAACCAGATTCTCCTGGCGCTGGGTTTGCCCAAAAGCATGTGGATTAAAGACGAAGCGCTGGCCATGCTTTGCGTGGTTTTGCCCACGGTTTGGGCTGGAGTGGGGCCGGGTTCGCTGATTTATTTGGCGGCGCTAAAAAACATCCCACCGGAACTTTATGAAGCCGCGGATATCGACGGTGCCGGTTTCCGTTCCAAGCTGCGCCATATTGTTTTTCCCAGCCTGAAGGGTTTGATAATCATTCAATTTATTTCCGCGTTCATCGTTGCCGCTCAAAGCAGCGATTTCATTTTGGTGATGACCTTTGGCGGTCCCAACGAAGCCACCCGCGTCGCCGATCTTTTGATTTTTGAAAAAGCCTACCTGTATCTGCGGTTTGGATTGGCAACAGCCATGGCTTGGATTCTCAGTCTGCTTTTGATGGGCTTCACGGTTTTGCAAATTAAATATCTGTCCAAGATGGAGTTCCGCGCCGTGACAGATGATGGGGAGCAAACCGCATGAGCATCATCGGAAAAGTTGGTCGCAAATCCCCAAAAGTGAGGGTCTTGAATCTGAGTATCCATATTGTCTTGATTCTTGGCGCCGTCACCATGGTCTATCCCTTTCTGCTCATGGTTTCCAGCTCCATCAAGAGCAATGTGGACAGCAACCGTTTGAACCTGATTCCGGCATATCTGCACAAGGATGAAGTTCTGTTCCAAAAGTTCATGGAATCCCGCTACAACGAGGAAAGCAGCCGCTTGGCGGACAATCATCCCGGTGCCTGGCTGGCTTTTTCGGAAGTTGAACTCCCGGAATTGCCGAATCCGGCTCTGTATCAGGATTGGCAGGAATTTATAAAACTAAACCTACAGGGCGTTTATGATTATTACGCTGCCGAACATTACGGTCGCGGAGTCTATCCTCTGAACCAGCGTCGTTTGCGCAAACTTTTGCGTGAGGAAAATGACAATGACCTCACCGTTTTCAACCGAAAATACAATACCGGCGCGCAAAGCTGGGAACAGATTGTGGTGGAGGAAAAAGAAATCCTGGGTCGGAACTACATTAGCCGTCCGGATGGCTATCTGGGACGTTTTCGCAGTTTTAAAGAAAGCCTGGAAGAACGGCACCGCAACTATGTGAACCTGGATGGAGCCTTTGCGCAGATGGAATTGATTCCCCGCTTTGGAGCTGATCTCGCGGCGTTTAACGACAGCACTGGCTTGAACTTGAATTCCTGGCAGGATGTGGTTCTCAGCGAAAGCTGCCCACCGCCGGGGCATCCTTTGCGGGAATCTTGGTTACACTATGCCCGCGAGGTTTTGAACATCCATCACATCAGCTTGGAAGAGAGTGCTGACGCTGCTTTCCAGGGCATGTTGCGTCAAAAATACGCCAACATTGGGATGCTGAACACCACTTGGCACAGCTCCTACAAGGATTTCAGTGAAGTACGCGTGCCAAAAAACATCCCGGATAGCGGCGCCATGGTTGAGGATCTCACTTGGTTTGTGGAAAATATGGCGGCACCTGAGCATTTGCATATCCGCAATATTGGCAATCAATTCCGAGATTTTCTGCGCGCAAAATATGGCACAGCGCAAAGGCTTCAGGAAGCCTGGAACTGTGGCTACGCCAGTCTGGACGCGGTGGAGCTTCCCACTTCATTGCCCACACGGAATTTGCGCCAGACCGAAACTTGGATGGATTTTGCCCGCGGACCCGGGCTGGACTGGTTGGAGATTCTGCCCGCCGCTCAGACAGAATGGATTCAATGGCTCAAAACACGTTTTCCTGGGGCGGATGATTCGCTTGACCTTGCCGCGTTCAACCGTTTTTATGGCAGTTCCCACAGTTCGGAGGAAGACCTTTT
>JAAYKA010000050.1 GCA_012522635.1 Candidatus Cloacimonadota bacterium | reverse complement strand
GTTTCGCACTGTCCCAAAATTAAATGACTGTGCGAGACAAGCTGAAAATCATTTTCTGACGTTGATTTGAGCATTTTCGTGAAGTTGACTTCTCCTCCGGAAAGCTGCCAATTGTCTGTAAGATAATATGAAATATATAGATTGCGGGCGTCGTTGGTCATTATGATATAGCCAGGATTGACCGCAGCTTGATCAAATTCTTCCGAATGTGTTTGATTTCCTGTCCAGTTATTTCTCAAGTCCGCATCTTGCACGGGCTTGATTCGATCCGATAGGCGAACTCTTGGTCCGGTTATTTTTGAGCCGTCTTGACATGCGCTCAGTGTTATCAGAAGCCAGACCGCCAGCAGAGTCAGTTTTATTGCGTTCATTTTATCAACTCCTATCTTTTTACTATGCTATGGACACAATAATGCGGATTAAGAACAAGACAAATAAAATGTGAATATTTCTTGCATAATCCCGGTAACCTGATACGCGATAAAGGCATAACATATTGTAATGAATGGTAATACGACGTTAAAAAATAGAAGCCAATCTTGGCTTGCCCCAGGTTGAAGTTGGTTTAAGCTATTATTAGAACACCAAAACATGATTTAGGAAGGAAGACAAATGCCAGAATTGCCAGAAGTGCAAACGATTATAGATGGAGTCACCAGCGAGTTAAAAGGTAAACAGATAAACGGATTGGACTGCTTTTATCCCGGCACCGTGATCAAGGATCCCGAACTGCCTGAAGAGGTTTTTCCCGCTCGTTTTATTTCATCCCGACGCCGGGGTAAATACATTATTCTGAATTTGAGTGGAGGCCTGAGTGTGATTGTGCATCTGCGCATGACGGGAAAACTGGTTGTTGCCGATTCTCAGGAAGGTCCAGCGCAGCATGAACGCGCCTGCTTCATGCTTTCCGGAACCCAAAAACTTCGTTTTATAGACATCCGCACCTTTGGCAAAATCGTGCTTTGCAAAACCAAAAACGTGGATAACTTCATGCCCGGATTAGGGATGGAACCCTTGGCAAACGAGTTTGATGGTCAATATCTGCAGCAGATTCTAAAAGGACGCCGGGCACCCATCAAAACTCTTATGTTGGATCAAAAACTTATCGCCGGGTTGGGCAATATCTATGTTTGCGAAATCCTCTATCGGGCAAAGATAAATCCAACTGTTCCTGGTGGACAGCTTTCCCTTTCAGAATTAAAAACCCTTGCCAAACAAACCAAGCTGGTGCTCAAGGAAGCCATTGCAAAGAATGGCACTTCCATCTCTGATTTCCGCAATGTGGATGATAAAACAGGCGAATTTCAGAACTTCCTGCGCGTCTATCAAAAAGAAGCATGCCCCAAGGCTCACAAGGTTGCCAAAATCAAACAAGCGGGGCGCAGCACATATTATTGTCCCGTTTGCCAGGGGTGAATTTCCGCGATTTTTCGCAGATTGCTTCCGTATTTTTTGGCTAAAATTTGGTTCTTCCTGCCTTGCCGCCTTATGTGTCCCTTATGTTTGTAAAGACAATTATAAGCCACACAAAGAGTTAGGGCTTTTGCTGATGTTTGTTCAGCAAACTCGTTCAGATAAAGTCTGAATATCGCAAGTTCCGCTTGTCTTTCACCGCAAAAAGCTTTATAATGTTAACGTAGAATAAACTTAACCATGAATTTAGGAGACGAAAAAATGATAAGCAAAACACTTGAAAAGGCTATCAATAAACAGATTAACGAAGAACTGTTTTCCGCCTATCTCTATACCTCAATGCAGGCTTGGTTCGCAGATGAGAACCTGGACGGCATGGCAAACTGGATGAAATCCCAAAGCCAGGAAGAACACTATCATGCCATGAAATTCTTTAACTATCTCATCGAACGCGGTGGGAAAGTGGAATTGGAAGCCATCGCCAAGCCGGAAATTGATTTTGACAATCCTCTCAAAGCTTTCCAAGCCGCCTTGGAACACGAACGCCATATCACCAAGTGCATCAACGACATGATGGATTTGGCGATTGCCGAAAACGACCACGCCAGCAAAATCTTCCTGCAGTGGTATGTGGAAGAGCAGGTTGAGGAAGAAGACAGCGTGGACGGCATTGTGCAGCGTCTCGCCATGTTGGGAGACCACATGCACGGTCTTTTTATGTTGGATCGCGAACTTTCCAGCCGCACTTTTGAATGGCCGGAAGAAGAAGATTAAACTGTAAATCAGCTTAAAAAAACCCCTTGAGCGGGACCCTCCGATTATGATGGTCCCGCTTTTTCATCCAACGGCAACAGAATGAATTGACAAATAACTCCAGCGGAGACAAAGTGGTTTTATGAAACAAAAAGCAAGACTTGTTCTGGGCGGTGGCGCGGCTTTTGGCTTCGCCCACATTGGCGTTCTCGATGTCCTGCAAAGCGAATTTGAGATTACGGGCATAGTTGGAACCTCCATGGGCGCGATTATTGGCGGTCTCTATGCGCAGGGAAAGACTCCGCAGGAGATTTTGGAACTGGCGCGGGAAAGTGGCTCCAGTCTCATTTTCAATCCGAAGCAGATTCTCAATCGTCCTCTTAAGCTTTCGCTGGATTTGATTAAGGGCATGCACAACAAGAAGAAAGTGATGGAGCTACTGGGCGGCCTGATTGGTCCGGCGCAGGTGGAAGAATTGCCGCTTCCATTTGTGGCTGTTGCCTACGATCTTGTCTCCAGCCAGACTGTCTTGATTGACAAAGGTTCCCTTGCAGGTGCGATGAGGGCTTCATCCTCTTTGCCGCTGCTGTTTGCACCGCATGATATGGGCGGTCATCTTTTTGTGGATGGAGGCGTGGAACATCCTCTCCCGCTTGCTTTTGCGGATGCTGTGCCGGGAAATCTCACCATCGCGGTGAACGTGCTTACTCCGGTTTCACCCCAAGCACGGCGTTTCACCAATCTGGACACGGAAGTTGAGGAAATGCGGGCTCCCGAGGTGGCAATCCAATCCCTGATGCAAAACCAGGGTTTTTTGGCCATCCAAGCATCGCTGCAATATCCGCCTGATTTACTGATTGACGCGTATCTTCCAGGCAAAAACATGTTTGACCTTTTGGATGTTGAAGAGTTTTTTGAGCATGGTCAGAAAGCCGCGCGGGCGAGCCTGGAAGCTTTTGCTCAGCATAGGCTAAACCGCAAGGGCGCAGCCAAATATCTAAGCTTCTTTTCCCACTTTAAAAAATCAAGGCGCCCGGATCAAAAAAAAGATTGACAGTAAACACAAACCTAAATTAAAAGTATTCCAGTAAAAGTTCATCGGGAGGATTGATGAGTCACAAACAAGATAAAGGTCCATCAGCAGGCTTGTTTCAAGGTTTGGACAAGCTTGTGGTCGAAAGTTTCATCAGCGATCTTAACACGCTGGCGCTCAGAAAAGATGGGGTTAAAAATATCGATTATGCCACCGAGGAGAAGATTTATTACATCGCCAATGGCAGCGTGACGCTTACACCTGATCCAGGCTCAGAACCTGAAGCGCCGCATACCGTTCAGGCGGGTGAGTTTTTTGGAGAAAGCATCCTGCGTAATATCAGCACCGGTTCCGCCAGCGTTAAAGCATTGGAAAAGACGGAACTGATTGAGATTCCCCGGGATAAATTCATTCAATTCAGTTTTTCACATCCCTTGGCGCTGATAAACGTGATTCGCATCCTGCAAGGCAAGCCACAGGAGGGTAATCACGAGTTTTCAGACCTCATGGGCGACATGATTCAAAACAGCCGGCTCAGCGCCATTGGCATGACTGCCAGCAAGATTATCCACGATATCAAAACTCCGCTCACGGTAATCTCGCTCACGGCGCAGTTGGTGGAATCGTTGTTTCCGGATTCTTCGGAATTTGCCAAAAGCATCGTGCAGCAAACCAAGCTGATAGATGCCCTGGTGCGTGAATTGATGGACTATGTGAAGGGTTCGCCAAACGAAATTATCCCCCGCCAAGTGGATATGCACTCTTTTCTTCATGATATAGCAGAGGCTTACGGCGCCTCGCTCAAAGGGCGCAACATCAGCTTAAAGCTGGAAAATCGCTGCGACCAGACTGTTTATTTTGACGTCGAACGCGTGCGCCGGGTGCTGATGAATCTGCTGCGAAACAGCTCGGAGGCGATTGAGGATTCCGGGGAAATCCACATCTGCGCTTCCTTGTCCTCAAACTGGCTCCAGATTCGAATTACAGACAACGGCCCCGGCATCCCGGAAAGCATTGCCGACCAGCTCTTTAGCCCCTTTTTCACCTATAATAAATCCAATGGAACCGGTTTAGGCCTGCCCATCTGTCAAAAATTGATAAAAGAGCATGGCGGCCGCATCGAATATAGCCCCATTGAGCCACATGGCGCCAGGTTCGACATCCGTATCCCGCAGGTGATGGCATGATGTTTACTGTAATTTTATGCCCTTTTTGGCTCAAAAAAGCTGAAAACCCATCTCCCATCTGCTTCCATCTTGATTCCAGCCGCAGATCCAGTTGATGGTTCTTCCCCACCCTCCCGATTCGGCAACGGGCATCCGCAAAGGGGAAGACGAACAACGCTTGGGCTGGAATCAAGAGTGAAGCGGGGTGGAATCCAATAAGCAACATCAATAAACCATTTATTTGAACAAGCCGAGAGCAAGAAATTATGAGCTGTTGCAAAAAAAGCCTTGTCAAAAAGAGGGGTTTGTTTTTACTGGTTTGAAAGAAAGATTTTGGACGGTGAAAAAATGTCAAGAATATGCGATATATGTGGAAAACAAGCCCAGGTTGGCAATCATCGCAGCCACGCGTTGAATGCCACGAAGAGGCGTTTTTATCCGAATTTGCAGCAAATCCGTGCCTACGTTGGCAACGATATCAAACGAGTTAGAGTCTGCACTTCCTGCCTTAAAGCGAATAAAGTTCGCAAGGTTGTTTGAACCCAAAAACGTCTGAGCCTGAGCGGTTTAGCCGGGCGGGCGTTTGAAACAAATTCGGGAATATGGCGCCAGCCTGTTCCCTTTTTTCTTTTGGGACTTTAAACGGAGAAAAGATGGACATAGATATCCTAAACAGCCGCGTGGCAGAGAGTTCGGCGGTTTTGGGCGCCTTGCGCGAGCAAATCGGCAGAGTCATTGTCGGTCAGGAAGCCATTATAGACCGGCTTTTGATTGGCCTTTTGGCAAACGGACACGTGCTCATTGAAGGCGTGCCGGGGCTTGCCAAGACTCTTATTCTCAGCACTTTAGCCCAAACTTTTGACGCCAGCTACAAGCGCATCCAATTCACGCCGGACCTGCTACCCGCGGATATCACCGGTACTTTGATATACAACCAGAAAACGGGGGAATTCGTTCCTAAAAAAGGGCCCGTTTTCGCGAATTTCATCCTGGCGGACGAGATTAACCGCGCTCCCTCAAAGGTGCAATCCGCGCTTTTGGAAGCGATGCAGGAGCGTCAGGTTACGATTGGCGACACCAGTTGGCCATTGCCGCGCCCGTTTTTTGTGATGGCGACGCAAAACCCGATCGAACAAGAAGGAACCTATCCGCTTCCCGAGGCTCAGATTGACCGTTTTCTGATGAAATTGAGGATTAAATATCCCAGTTTTGAGGAAGAGCGGCAGATTTTGGACCGCATGACGGTGGAACGCGAGCTGAGGGTCGATCCAGTTTTAAAACCGCAGGATTTGGATGCCATGCGAGATGTGATTGCCGACCTCTATATGGAGGAAAAGCTGGCGGATTATATTCTGCATCTAATCCAAGCCACCAGGCATCCACAGCGCTATCCGCGTGTTTCCGCCATGCACGGTCTCATCCGCTATGGCGCTTCTCCGCGCGCGACGATTTATCTGGCTCGCACCGCCAAGGCTCATGCCTATTTGCAGGGACGTGGTTACGTGATTCCGGATGACATCAAAGCCGTTGGCCGCGACGTTTTGAGGCATCGCATCATCCTTTCCTATGAAGCCGAGGCCGAACAGGTGAGCCCTGAGGAAATCGTGACCCGGATTTTTGAAGAGATTGAAGTTCCTTAAAAAGGAGAATTGATGCCAGCCCGCACTCCAGCGGAGATTCTGGCCAGGGTCCAGCGCATCGAGATCCTGGCAAAGGCAAAGGTGAGCGAAGCTTTCAGTGGAGAATACAGGTCCAGCTTCAAAGGTCAGGGCTTGGAATTTGCGGAGGTGCGGGAATATCAAAGTGGGGACAACTATCGGGACATCGATTGGAATGTGAGCGCGAGGCTGGGCGTTCCCTACATCAAAAAATATCAGGAAACCCGCGAACTGAACGTCTTTTTCATTGTCGATGTCTCCGCCAGTCAAGATTTTGGCACCAGAGGCGAATCAAAAAAAGAGCGGGTGGCGGAAGTGATTGCCCTGCTTTCGTTTTCAGCGCTCACAACCGGGGACAAAGTTGGTCTCATCCTGTTTTCAGACCGGTTGGAAAAATATCTGCCCGCGCGCAAAGGCCGCAACAAGGCGCTTCAAATCCTCAGAGACGTGCTCTATCATGAACCCCGTGGCCGCGGGACTTCCTTGCATGAGGCGTTCAATTTTGCCAATCGCATTCTGAAAAAACGTTCGGTGGTTTTTGTGCTGTCAGATATGATGGATTCCGGCTGGCAAAAATCCCTGCGCCTATTGGCTCAAAAGCATGATGTGGTTGTGATTCAAAACCTTGACGACGTGGAGTTGGAATTACCCCAGGCAGGTGTGTTGCATCTCGGTGACCCCGAAACCGGGGAAAGCTTATATTTGAACAGCTCCAACCCAACCATCCGCAAAGCTTATGAAGCCCGGGTTAAAAAGGTGCAACAGGATTTGGAGAAGGAACTTAAGTCCTTGAAAGCAGAGCATATACTCATCCGAAACAAGGATTCCCAGGTGCGTGCTTTGCGAAACTTTTTTGAAGCCCGTAAAAGGGAGCGGAGATTGCGCGCGTGAAAAGGGTGTTTTTAGCGCTGATTCTTTGCTGGATCACGGTTTTGAGCGCGCAGAGCCTCAGCCAGACCCTGGTGGGGGCGGATGATTTGAGTGTTGGAGACCGTTTTAAGCTGGAACTGCGTGCTTCCGAAGACCTCAGAAGCGTGGCTGTGCCTGACACAATGCAGAATTTTCGGGTTTTGAAATGGGAGCTGAAGAAAGAAACCAATCAGCCAGACTGGATAAATATGACAATCGTGCCCCTGCTTCCGGGGTCACAAAGCTTTCCCAGTTTGGAGGTTTTTCCCGTAAATCTGACCACGCCAACGATGCAGACAGACCGTTTTCGCCTTAATATTGTTGCAGTTCGCGATCCGGCTGACACCCTGTTGGTGGACCTTAAACCTTTGGAAAAGTATCCTTTACAGCTTCCCTGGTGGTTGTATTGGGGTTTGGCTGGCTTGGCTCTGCTGGGGATTGCGCTGGCTTTTTTGATTAAACCTAAAACCGCCCCAATCGAAAAACCTGAGCAGCAGGATGTTCCAGAGACCGCGATTCCGGAACCGGCGTGGAAGATTGCGCTGACGAAGCTGGACGCACTCATCGCGGAGGAATTGATGTTGCGGGGAGAGCAAAAGCAGCACCACTTCCGGCTTTCAGAAATCCTGCGACAGTTTTTACAACGCAAATACCGTTTCGCGGCGATGGAGATGTCCACTTCAGAAATCCAGTGGAAAACCAGCCGGATTCATGTGGCATCAAGCTATGAGGTAATCGGATTCCTGAAATATTGCGATCAGGTTAAATTTGCCAAATATCAGCCTGAATGGGAACAGGCGGATGCCGCTCAAAACTGGCTGCGGAACTGGCTGATGGCTTTCGAAGTTGATGAAGCGCGGGAAAAGCTTTCCACAGCGGGAGGCGGTGATGTTTAGGTTTGCCCATCCTCTTTGGCTGCTGGCTTTGGTGTTGCTACCACTTTTTTGGCTTTGGCAAACACGCTGGCAACACTCGCGAAAACTGCGCCTTCCCTTCACCCGTTTGGGAATTTTGCGCCAGATTGCGGGGGAAAACCGGTTTTGGAGATATTTTTTCCCGGTGTTGCGCGTGTTGGTGCTGCTTTGCCTTATTTTGGCACTGGCTCAGCCGCAGTGGGGAACAGGCACGCGTGACATCAATAAAAGCGGAGTGGATATAGTTTTGGCGCTTGACGTGAGCGGCTCCATGCTGGCGCTGGATTTCCTGCCCAAAAATCGTTTGGAAGCCGCGGCAGATGTGGCTTTGGACTTCATTTCAAAACGCCCCAACGATCGCTTTGGATTGGTGGCTTTTTCGGAATATGCCATCACGCAAAGCCCGCTCACTTTTGACCACCAGGCTGTGCGAGAGCAGCTTCAGCAGATTTCTGTGAATCTGGAGGCGTCCGGCACAGCGATTGGGCTTGGGCTTGCCAAAGCTGTCGCGCGCCTGAAAAACAGCCAGGCGCAAAGCAAGGTGATAATCCTGATTACAGACGGCGTGAACAACACCGGCGAGATTGACCCAGAGACGGCGGCTCGCATGGCAAAAGCTTTCGACATCAGGGTTTATCCCATTGGAGTGGGCAGCGACGGGCTGGTTCGCTATCCCATGGGCGACCCTTTCGACCGCTCTTCCTATGGAATGGCTTTTGTGGAATTGGATATGGAAACCCTGCACCACGTGGCTGAAATCACCGGAACCGGCGAGGCAGCCAAGGTTGGTAACTCCCAGCAGTTGAAGCAGATAATGGACCAGATTGACGACATGGAAACCACCCCGATGGCCGCCACTTTGCGCTATATTTGGGCGGAACAATTCATGCCTCTGCTTTGGGCTGCGTTCGCTCTGCTGCTGGTGGAACTGATTGCGCGCCTGCTTGTTATGCCTATTTTACCGGAGTAGTCCCGTGAATATATATTATCCTGAACATCTTTGGCTGCTCCTAATCCTGATTCCCCTGATTTTGTTGTTGATTTGGCAAAAAAGGCGGCGTAGTAAACGCTTCGAACGCTTTGCAGACCAGCATTACAGCCAGCAATGGCTGAGCCAACATTCCCCCTTTTTCCAAACCCTGAAATACGTTTTACTGATGCTGGCATTGGTTTTCATCGTTTTCGCGCTCTTGCGCCCGCAGTGGGATTTTGAAGACCGGGAACATGAAAGCAGCGGCATGGACGCCATTATTTGTCTGGATATTTCGCTCAGCATGGACGCCACAGATATGATGCCTTCCCGCCTGCAATGGGCAAAACTCCAAACTGCCGCTTTTATCCAAAAACTGAAAGACGACCGGGTGGGCTTGATTTCCTTTGCTGGAAACGCTTTGATGGAATGTCCTCTCACAGACGACCATGAAGCTTTGACAATGGTTTTGAGCGGGCTTGGCACCTCCAGTGCTGTGCGTCCCGGCACGGACATCGGCGCCGCTTTAAACATGGCGGAGAATAGCTTTGTGACTTCCGGAGGCAACGAAATTGTGTTGCTCATCACGGATGGGGAGGACCTTCAACGCCAGGGTGTGGCTCAGGCTCGGCGTTTGGGCGCGCAGGGAAGACGCGTTTTTGTGATGGGAATTGGCACAGAGGAAGGCGCTTGGGTGAAAAACCCCGCCACAGGTGAGAAAGTTTTGAGCAAACTGGATGTGGAAACCTTAAAAAAGATTGCGGCAGTGGGGAATGGTGAGTTTTTCATGGTTTCACCCGCCCAAACTGAATTGCATGCCGCTTTCGAGCACATGTCTCAAAAAGCGGGAAAATATCGAAAAAGAACCGAAACCGCCATGAAAGACCAATTTGCCTTCGGGGTTGTGGCAGCCTTGCTCCTGCTTTTGGCGGAAAGCCTGATTCTGCCTCTGCGTCCCAGGGAGAAGCGCTCATGAAGCTGCGCAAACTCAATCCCATCCAGCTTTCGGTAATCATTTTATGCCTGCTGATTCTGGCTTTTCTCGCTTTTGAACTTCTTTTCAAAAACAAGGTCTATCGTCATGCCAAAGCATCTTCCAGCTATCAAAAAGAGGATTATTCCACTGCGGAAAAGATTTGGGAAAAAGCGCGTGGCGGCTCCAAAGACCCAATTCCTGAAAATAGCTTGGGGAAGGCGCAATATCGCCTCGGAAAATATCAGGAAAGCTCAAAAAGCCAGGCGGAAGCCATAAAGAAAAACAAGGAATCCTCCCGCTGCCATTTTGACCGGGGAAATGCTCTTTATCGGCAGGACGATATGGATGCAGCGCTGGAAGCCTATCGCGAAGCGATGTTGCTGGACCCTGATGACCACGACGCCAAGTCAAATTATGAATTGGTGCTTTACCGTCAAAAATATGAACCGCCTGAGGCTTCGAACGGCAAACAGGACAAGCCTCAAAAGACCCCCGAGCCTGAAAAAAGTTCGCCAGAAAACACGGATGAGCAGAACAAATATAGCAATCAACTGGACGCACTTGACCAGCAGGAAGCGCGTGACAGGCAAAATCAAAGCTCAAACAAACGCTTTAAAGATGGAGGAAAATGGTGGTAAAACGAATTCTTCCCCTGCTGCTGATTTTGTTTGGCATGCAGGTTTTGACAGCCCAGGATTTGAGAGTTTCCTCTTCGCTGAAGCAAAACAGCATCACCATGAACGACCAGCTTGAGCTCATCCTTCATGTCCGTAGCACTGCGGATTTTAATCTCAGAGCGCCCGAAGCACCGATGGTCAGCGGTTTCAGCTTCCGCAATGTGGTCAGCAGCAGTTCCAGCCAAGTTTCCTGGGTTAACGGTGTGAAATCCAGCTCCTTCACCAAAATTTTCACCTATTTTTACATGCCGCAAAGAAAGGGGACTTTTTCCATACCAGGCTTCAGTTTCAGCCACAATGGAAGAAACTATGCCACAGGCGAACAGCGGATTAGGGTGGAGGATGCGCCGCCCCCTTCTTCGCAGCAACAGCATAGCTTTGACCCTTGGTTCGACCCCTATTCCGGGCTCTATCCAGAGCGCAATTCCAGCGGTGGCGAAACCATGTTGCTCTGCATTCCTGGCAGTCATAGCGTTTGGCAGGGCGAGCCGGTTGTGGTTTCCTGGTATCTCTACACCGAAAATCGGGTCGATTCCTTTGAAACTTTGATGGAAAAAGACCATCCGGGCTACGGAAAAACCATTCACGAACAGCCGCGAAGCTTGAATTATGAAGAGGTTAAGCATAAGGACAGGCGTTTTCAGCGTGCCCTGATTAAACGTTCCATTATCTATCCTCAGCAAAATGGCAGAATTAAGCTGCCCACACTTTCGGGAAGGGTGAAGTTTTCCGGCTGGCAAAGCCATCTGAATAGAAATGTGGATTCCGAGGATACCTGGCTGGATGTGAAGCCTTTGCCGGCGGGGAAACCAGCGGATTTTTCCGGTGCGGTGGGAAGTTTTAAGGTCAGCCAAAGTTTTTCAAGCTCCAAAATCAGTCTGGGAGAAGCCTTGACCTGCACCATAACCATTTCCGGCAGGGGCAATTTTGGCCAATTCATCCCGCAACAATTCCCCAAAATTGATAATTTCCAGATTTCAGAGCCGGGTGTCGAAGACAATCTGAAAAATGCCATCGCTGGAACCCGGCGCATTGTTTATACGCTAATCCCCAGAGAGACTGGCGATTATGAGATTCCTGGCGCTGTCTTCAGTTGGTTCGACAGCTCAACTGGTTCCTACCAGGTTTTCCGGGGACAGAGCATCGTCCTTAAAGTTAAACAAGGCAACGTGTTGTCCTATTTTTCCGGGCTTTTGGAAAGGCATCAGCCCCGAACCCTCAACCCCTTGCTGGAGCGCGAAACTCATCCCAATTTCAAGGTTTATGCAAACAGCACCTGGTTTTGGCTGGTCATCGCGCTTTGTCTGCTGTCCTTGATTTTGGCGGGGTATTTTGCCCATGAACAGCGTCTGCGCCGGGAAGACCCAAGCCTTTACGCCCAAAAAACAGCCAACCGTGTACTCAATAAATATCTGCGCCAAGCCACAGACGCTGCGGACAGGCTTTCGCTGGATTTCTATCCTCTGGCAGAAAGCGGGCTAACGCAATATCTGGCAAATAAATATGGTGTTTCCCGCAGCTTGAGCACGAGTGAAGTTATCGAGCTCTTGCAGCTACAGGATTTGCCCTCCCACTTGATTGAATCCCTGGAGGCTTTTTTCCTGCTTTGCCAAAAAGCACGCTATATGCCGGGTGGCGCCGAAGCCGCAAACCTGGAGGATGGCTTGCTCAAATTACGCTCTCTGGTTCAGGCTTTCAGCCGCCATCGTCCTGAAAACAACGGTAAAAACAGCATAGTGGTGGAGGAATCGTGAAAAAGCTATTATTTGTCTTGGCTCTTCTTTGCGCATCGCTTTTTCTACCAGCGCAGACCATCACCGCCTTGGATGATTCGCTTTCTCAAACTCCGGCTGTAAATGCGGAGTATTTCCAAACGCTTGAAAAGCTGGATAAGATTGCGGCACAAGGGGTTCGCAATGCCGACCTCTTCCACGATATCGGTGTTTGCCACTTCCATTTGGGAGAACAGGGCGAGGCTGTGCTTTGGTTTTTGCGAGCGTTGAACCTTGATTCTGCTCACAAACCTTCCCGTCAAAACCTGGAATATATCAGTTCCAGCCTGCCTTCCGAGCAGGAGGAAACCCATGAGCCTTATCTGGTTCAGCTCTTTTTGGGAATCTGGAACTTCTTTTCCTTGAACCGTTTGGCGATTGTGGTACTGATTCTGGCGGTGCTCACCACGCTCAGCCTGCAGTTGCTTTTCTTTTATCCGCCCCAAAAAGAACGCGGTCTCCCGGTTTTGGCGGTGATGATTTGCGTGATTTTGCTTCTTGTTTCCGGCATCGCGTTGGGAGTCAAAAACCATCGCCATCGTCATAATTCCAAAGCGGTTGTGTTACGCGAAGCGGAACTGAAAACCCAGGCCAAAAACGGGAAAGCCTTCCGAGTTCTTTCGCCCGGAACCGTGGTGGAAACCAAACAAAACGGCAGTGCCACCATGCAGGTGATTCTGCCCGATGGCGTGGGCGGCTGGCTTGACAAAAAAGATGTCGAACTGGTTGTCCCCCAAAAGATTCGATAAAGGAGTTATGAAATGCCCAAACCAATTGTTTTTGTGACCCGAAACATACCCAAACCCGGATTGGACAAGCTGGAAACAGTGTTTCAGCTACGCGTCCACGCCTCCGATAAAGCCATTGAAAGAAGCGAACTGCTTGCCGCCGTGCGGGATGTGGATGCCCTGCTTTGTCTTTTGACCGATACCATCGATAAAGAGCTCATGGACGCCGCTCCTCGCTTGAAATGCGTTTCAAACTATGCCGTGGGCTACAACAACATTGATGTGGACTATGCGACTTCCAAAAATATCGCGGTTTGCAACACTCCCGGTGTACTCACAGAAAGCACTGCTGATTTGGCTTGGGCCTTGCTGATGGCTTGCGCGCGCAGGGTTGTGGAAGCCGACAGATACCTTCGTGACGGTCTTTTCACCGGCTGGGAACCGCTGCTTTTTCTGGGAAATGACGTCTTTGGCAAAACTTTGGGCATCATCGGCATGGGTCGGATTGGCCAAGCCGTGGCGCGACGCGCGCAGGGTTTTGGCATGAAAGTTTTGTGGCATGGTCCGCGCCCCCAGCGGGAAGATTTGCCGCCAGAATACCAATGGACGGATTTGGAAACCCTTTGCAAGGAATCCGATTTTATCAGCATCCACGCGCCGCAAACTTCCGAAAACCACCATCTTTTGGGAGCCAATGAACTCGCTTGGATGAAGCCCAGCGCCATTCTAATCAACACCGCCAGGGGTGCCATCGTGGAAGAGGCAGCCCTCATTAACGCACTGCAAACAAAGGAAATAGCTGCCGCCGGTTTGGATGTTTTCGAGCGTGAACCCAAGGTGCCTCAAGCCTTGATGGATTTGCCCAACGTGGTGCTTTTACCCCACATCGGTTCAGCCAGCATCGAGACCCGCAACAAGATGGCTCTCATGGCGGCGGAAAACGCCATCGCCGTGATTCTGGGCAAGAACCCGCCCGCCAGATTGAATTGAAACCAGGGTAAAAATAAAAAAAGCATTGACGAAAACCGCCCTGCCAGATTTATGCGGAACTAACATAAAATGCAAAGGTTAACAAGATGAATCCGGACAAAAAAACCACATCCAACAAGCCCAAAACCCGCAATGGCGGCATTTTGAGCGCAGTGGATAAACTTTTGTTCCCACCGCTTTGCCTTGCCTGCGGCTGCCGGATTGATTCCGCGTCCCAGGTCTTGTGCGAGCAGTGTCAGGAGCGTCTTGTTCCCATCTTGGAAAATTATTGCCTGAAATGTGGCTCGCCTTTGGAAAATTATAATTGCGAAGCCTGTTCCCATCTGGATTTTGTTTTTGATTTCGCTCGCGCGGCTTTTGTCTATCAATCTCCCACCCGGGAGCTTGTCCACAGCCTGAAATATGACTCTCTGAACTCCCCAGCCGCCTTTTTCAGCCGTGCTTTGATGGAAATCCCCGCCGCAAATCGTTTTGGCGCACGCTTTGATTGCGTGTGTGCCATTCCGCTGCACCGGGTTCGCAAGCGTGAACGCGGCTTCAACCAAGCCGAGCTTCTGGCACGCAAACTGGCATCAATGCTGGGTTTGCCTTATGTCCAGCCCATTTATCGGCGCGTTTACACCCGCAGCCAGACAAACCTGAGCCGCCAAGCCAGGCTGGAAAACCTTGCCGGAGCCTTTGCGCTGCGTCGAAAATCGGATATCGCGGGCAAGCGGGTAATTTTGGTGGACGATGTTTTTACCACTGGCTCCACCGTGAATGAAGCCTCCAAGCTTCTGAAAGATGCCGGCGCCGCCAGGGTTGCGGTGCTCACAGCAACCAGGGCGGTTTAAAATGAAAAAGCAACATCAGGAAATCCTCGGTTCCATCAGCCCGGATGAAGCCAACAACATGATTGAAAAGGTGGCGCGCTTCATCGCTGAAAGACAGCTCGGCTCCGCGGGAATCCTGCTTTTGGAATCGCTGCATCCCCTGCATGGCATTGCCAGCCAGGCGATGTATTTCATTCTGCCCTTTGCGGAAATGGTTTTCGATTCCCAAAAATATCAAACATTTGCCCTCATGCTCCAGGAAGGCGACAACCTCAAACGCCTCATCAAACGCATCGATGAACTGGACGAAGAAATAAACCGCGAACGCCGCGCCCAGTCAAGGCTTCGCACCAAAAGACGCAAAAATAAACGCCGCGCCTTTTTCAAAAAGTTATTTTCAAAAAAAGATAGATCAGCTGAATAAGCGGAGGTATAATGCAATACGACGAAAAACGCCTGACCCGGATCGTTGCCACGGACTGCGGCAGCACGACCACAAAGGCAATTTTGATCGAATGGGTGGATGGCGAATATCGCCAAACCATCCGCGGCGAGGCGCCCACAACGGTGGAAGCCCCGCTGAACGACGTTACCAAGGGTGTGATAAACGCCACTCAAGAGCTGGAGGAACTGGCGCGGCTCAAGTATGACAACCCCAATATTCGGTTCATGGAAAACGGCAGGTTTGTGATTCCCCGTGATGGCGATGTTGGCGTTGATGCCTACGTTTCCACCTCTTCCGCTGGTGGAGGTTTGCAGATGATGGTCACCGGTGTGGTGGCTTCCATGACCGGAGAAAGTGCCGAACGCGCGGCTTTGGGCGCTGGAGCCATCGTGATGGACCTCATTGCCAGCAACGACAAACGCATGAACCACGAAAAGATTGAACGCATCCGCGAGCTGCGCCCAGACATGATTCTGATGGCAGGCGGCGAGGATGGCGGAACCGTGAAACACGTGGTGGAAATGGCGGAACTCGTCAGCGGTGCCGACCCCAGACCGAGGCTGGGAGCGGGCTACAAGCTTCCCGTGATTTACGCTGGAAACAAGGAAGCCCAACAGCACATCAAAGATTCACTGGCAGAAAAGGTTGACCTCATCGTGACCGACAACATCCGCCCCAAGCTGGAAAAAGAAAACCTCGGCCCCGCCCGTGACAAAATTCACGACCTTTTCATGGAACACGTGATGAAACAAGCCCCTGGCTATAACAAACTCATGGAATGGTGTCAGGGTCCAGATCATCAAAGCGTGCCCATCATGCCCACACCCGCTGCCGTTGGAAACATCATGCAAACCATTGCCAGAGAAGAAAATATCGAGGTTCTTGGCGTGGACATCGGCGGCGCCACCACTGACGTCTTTTCAGTTTTCACCGAAGAGCATATCTTCAACCGCACCGTGAGCGCGAACCTCGGCATGAGCTATAGCATCTCCAACGTTTTGGCATCCGCCGGCTTGGAAAACATCATGCGCTGGGTGCCGCTGGACATCGACGAAAGCTATCTGCGCAACATGATTAAAAACAAAATGATTCGTCCTACCACCATTCCTTCCCTTTTGGAAGAGCTGGTTTTGGAACAGGCCATCGCCATCGAGGCTCTGCGTCTGGCTTTTGAACAGCACAAGGAATTTGCCAGCAGCCTGAAGGGAATGCAGCGCCAGCGCGACATTTCCGAAGCTTTCAGCCAGTCCACTTCCGGCGACACGATTGTGGACATGATGAGCCTCGACCTTCTGGTTGGCAGTGGCGGTGTGCTTTCCCACGCTCCCCGCAGACACCAGACCGTGATGCTGCTCATCAACGCTTTCTTGCCTGAAGGCGTCACCCGTCTCGCTGTGGACAGCATTTTCATGATGCCCCATCTCGGCGTGCTTTCCGAAATCAGCACCAAGGCTGCCACCGAAGTTTTCAAAAAAGACTGCATGGTCTATATGGGCAGTTGCGTTGCCCCGGTTGGCAAGATGAAGGTTGGCAAACCCGCTTTGCATGCCAAGCTGGAGCTTCCTGACGGCAGCATCTGGGAAGAGGAAATCCCCTTTGGCGAAGTGCGCCTGGTTCCCTGCGGAGTTGGCGAAGTTGCCAAAGCCAGCCTCAAAACCCATGGCGGCCTCATTTTGGACGAAAACAAGAGCAAGGAATTGCAGGTTGATTTGCACGGCGGCATCGTCGGCATTGTTATTGACACCCGTGGCAGAAGGCCTCTGGTTATCCCAACCGAGCGCGCTGAACGCATCGCGACCCTGAAAAAGTGGATGCGCGCATTCGAAGTTTATCCAGACAAGATATTGCAATAGGAGGAAAAAATGGCACAAGCATACTCAGCCGGATTAACCGTTACCGAAAACATCATCCTCAGAAAAGAGCGAATTCTCCCCCTCAAAGGCAAGGTCTTGGTCAAAAAAGGCGACCACGTGAAAGCCGAGGACGTCGTTGCGGAAACCCTGCTTCCAGGCAAGGTTTTGCCCTTCAACCTGGCAAACAAGCTGGGCGTGACCCCTGCCCAATTGGAAAACTTCATCAAGATTGAGCCCGGACAGCAGATTGACAAAACCACCATCCTTGCTGAAACCAAAGGTTTTTTGGGAACCGGTCTTTTCAAAAATGAAGTGCGCTCTCCCGTTGAAGGCGAGGTGGAAAGCATCTCCGCCGTCACCGGACAGGTTCTTTTGCGCGAGCCCCGCGTTCCCATCCAGGTGAAAGCCTTCATCGATGGCATCGTGACCGAAGTTATTGAAGACGAGGGCGTCGTCATCGAAAATAAAAGCGCCTACATCCAGGGCATCTTTGGCATCGGCGGCGAAACCGTTGGCGAAATCAAAACCCTGGCTCCCGCGCCCGAAGCGGTTATTTCCGCTTCCGACATCGGGGAAAACTGTGCCGGAAAGGTGATTGTGACCGGAGCCTTTGCCTCGCTTGAGGTGATTGAAGCCGCCCGCGCCAACGGCGTTAAAGCCATCATCACCGGGGGCATTGATGACCAGGATATCAAACAAATCCTGGGTCACGATATCGGCGTTGCCATCACCGGCCATGAAAACATTGGGCTCACCATCCTGGTGACGGAAGGCTTTGGCAAAATCAATATGGCGCGCAAAACCTTCGACCTGCTCAAACAATTCGATGGCCACAAATGTTCCATTCATGGCAAAACCCAAATTCGCGCCGGCGTCATTCGCCCAGAAATAATCATCCCGCTCAAGTTCGATGAAAAAGAACTGGTGGTGGATGAAGCGGCAATGCCCACGCTGGAAATCGGAACCTTGATTCGTGTGATTCGCCAACCAAATTTTGGGCGCATCGCCAAAGTGACCGCCCTGCCTGAAGAACTCACCAAGGTGGAATCCGAAACCTTGGTCCGCATCCTGGAAGCCCAGTTTGAGGATGGAACAAAGATGGTGCTTCCCCGTGCCAATGTGGAAGTGATTGAAACCTGAACCATCTCCAATTGATAATCTGAAAGCCCGGAAAGCCTCCGGGCTTTCTCTTTACTCATGACAATTTCTGATATGAGCGAGCCTGTTGTTTTTAGGCGCGCAGTGCCCTAACACTTTGTATCGCCAATGATTAGCCTTTGAAACATAAGGGAGACATAAGGCGGCAAGAAGGAAGCACCAGGTTTTCCCAATATAGACGGACTTCTAAAGCCTGCCCCCAAACCTGCTCCGCTCTTGCTTCTGGCTCAACAGTAACCGCATTTCATCCCCTGAGCATCCCATCTTTTTGGCGAGTTGATAATGAGGCATGAACGAGGCACAAATGAGCCAAAGCCAAGGGCGGATTAAGGGTGCATCCTGTTTCACGATATGGGTGAACATATCAAGGGTTGAATGATAAAAGAGCGGAAAGATAAATAATCCAGTTCCCGAAATGGAATCGGGGAAATCCCCCAGCCAGATTTAGCTGTTAAGTTCCCTTATTTGAGGGCGTTACCAATCTGCATCCCCGTAATTTTTCCAGTTTACGAGACGTCAAAACGCGGATAAAAGTCTGTTAGCAGCCATGAAAACTACTTTTCATTTGACAAAATCTGCCTTTGGTGGAGTTTGGCGCAGATTGAGCGGGTTTTGCTTGCATCCCGGCGGGAACATTTCTGTGCCTGTCAAAAAAGCATTATCCGTGAAAAATCCAAAAATATCAAAGGGAGTCTCAATGCGGACATTTGACGCCATCCTTCCATATTTGAAGAAGAGCTATGGCAAAATACTGGGCGGGATAGTGTTGCTGATTTTGGTGGACGTGGTCCAGCTCATCACGCCACGTGTCATGCAGAAGGCCATCGACGGAATCCAACAGCGCACGGTTACCCAAACCGGTTTAATCTGGGTTGCTCTGATAATCGTTGGATTGGCTGTGGCGGTGATGGTTCTGCGATATTTTTGGCGCGTTTTAATCATTGGAAATTCGTATATGATTGAAAAAAATCTGCGCCAAGATTTCTACAACCACCTGCTGAGGCTCTCGCAAAACTTTTTCAACCGCAGCAAAACAGGAGATTTGATGGCGTATGCCACAAACGACCTGAACGCGGTGCGAATGCTGTTTGGCATGGGACTGATTGCCGCCATGGACATTATTCTGATGTCGGTGGCATCCTTTGCTTTCATGGGTTCAATCGACTGGCGCCTCACAGCTTTGGCGGTGATTCCAATGCCCATTTTAACCATCACCATCACGGTGTTTGGGAAAAGAATGCACAAGAGCTTTTTCCGGGTGCAAAAAAGCTTTGCCACTCTCACGGGCACCATCCAGGAAAGCATTTCCGGAATCCGCATCGTGAAAGCCTTTGGCCAGGAAAAGCCGGAATTGGAAAAAGTGGATGATGTTTCCTGGGACTATGTGCGCGAAAACATCCGCATGGCGAAAATCGCCGGGTTTTTCCACCCCTTCCAAAACCTCATCATCAGCCTTTCCATGATTATCACGCTATTTTTTGGTGGACGAGCCGCCATTCGCGGTGATATCAGCATCGGACAGTTCGTGGCATTTTTCTCCTATCTGGGCATGCTGGTTTGGCCGATGATTGCCATCGGCTGGATTGTGGACATGTATCAGCGCGGAACCGCGTCCCTGAAGCGTTTGAACGAGATTTTTGAAACCCAGCCGGAAATCAATGACGACGAGGCAGATCACAGCATCAAGACGCTGCGGGGCGAGATTGAAATTCGCGACCTCAGCTTCCGTTATGGTGAAAATCTGCCGCTCATTTTCGACGATGTGAGCACTTCCCTGGAGGAAGGAAAAACCATGGCGGTGGTTGGACCCACTGGTTGCGGAAAAACCACACTGATCGAGCTTTTAATCCGCATCTACAATCCTCCCAAAGGCAGCATCCTCATTGATGGACACCCGCTGCATCGTATTCCGCTGAATGTTTTAAGGCGCGATGTGGTTCTGGTGCCGCAGGATATTTTCCTGTTTTCAGATTCCATTTCCGATAATATCCGCCTCGGCAGCCCGCAAACCAGTGATGAGAAAGTTTATGAAGCGGCAAAGCTTGCCCAAATCTATGATGAAGTGATGGAGTTTGACCACAAATTCGATACCGTCATCGGCGAACGCGGCGTCACCCTTTCCGGTGGGCAAAAACAGCGTTTGGCGATTGCCCGTGCCCTGCTCACAGACCCGCAGATATTGATTTTGGACGACGCGCTTTCCGCAGTGGACACCAAAACTGAACGTTTTATCCTGCAAAAACTGATTGAAACACGCAAGGGGAAAACCACCATCATCATCGCCCACCGCATTTCCAGCATCCAACATGCTGACCACATCATCGTTTTGGGCGATGGCAAAATAACCGAACGCGGAACCCATAACGAACTGGTTGCCCAGGGTGGATTGTATCACGATCTCTATGAAAAACAACGCATCCGGGCCCGCCTGGAAGGAGAAGAGTTATGATGGGCGGCGGACACGGGCGCGGTGGCGGCTTCGCGGAAGACGATCTGAAGAACAGAATTTACGATAAACGCCTCTATGGCAAAATGTTGCGTTATCTGATGCCCTACCTAAAATGGGTAATCATCTCCTTTGTGATTCTGATGGTGGTGGCTGGAGCGGAACTGGTTCAGCCCCTCATCCAGCAACGTGCCATCGATGACTACATAGTTTCGGACAAAACCATCGCCATCTTCACCGATGAAGCGCGCGTTGATGCTTTCTTGGATAAATACAAGCTCTTGAAACTGAAGAAGATGGCAAGCGAAGATAAGTTTTTTGTGGTTATTCCCAGCAAAGAGATGAACAAGATAAACCGTGTGGATTTGCAGGAGCTGAGACAAAAGGGAATAATCGCGGATTCAAAAGTTTTCCTCATCAAAGACAAAGCTTCGAACATCACCATCTTGAACAAATATATCAAGGAAAACAAGCAACCACAAGGAGGCGGGGAAAAGCTGACCGGCTGGTTCAGGGTCGGGGATAAACAAATCGCGCTGGCCAGGGAAGAACTGGACAAAATACCCTCAACCGAACGCATCCAAACCCGAGCGGAAGCAGCCCACAGCCTCATTTGGCTGGCGTTGGCGTTTTTGAGCATCAGCATCCTGCGTTTTTTGGCAGGTTATTTCCAGATGGTGATTACCACCACTTTCTCCCAAAAAGCGATGAACGACATGCGCCACGACGTCTTTGCCCATCTCCAGCGCATGCCGGTGCAATATTTTGATAAAAACCCCGTGGGCAGGCTGGTCACCAGAGTCACAAACGATATTCGCGCCATCGATGAAATGCTTTCCTCAGGTGTAATCACACTGTTTCAAGACGTGGTGCTGATTATTGCCATCGTGGTTTTGATGTTGGTTTTGGATTGGCAATTGGCGTTGATTAGTTTTGCCATTTTGCCGTTGGTAATCTGGGTTATCCGGGAATTCCGCAAACGCACCAGGGTTCTCTATCGTGAAGTGCGCAAACACCTTGCGGCGCTGAACGCCACCCTGGCAGAGCATATCGGTGGCCAAAAAATCATCCAGCTTTTCAACCAATATTTCCACAAGCGGGATGAATTTTCGCGCATCAACCAGGAATATTATCTCACCTCGCTGAAGCAGATGAAACTGTTTGCCTTTTTCCGCCCGATCATCCACGTGAGTTCACAATTTGCCGTGGCACTTATCATCTGGTATGGAGGCGGCCAAATCCTGCGAAATGTGATTACAATCGGGCTTTTAATGGCCTTCACACAGTATATTTCCAAGCTGTTCCAGCCCATCAACGATTTCAGCGAAAAATTCAACATCCTCCAAGGTGCGCTGGCTGGAGCCGAACGCATCTTCGACCTGATGGACCTCGAGCCTGAAGACTATCGAGGTGAATTGGTCAGCGACGTGAAACTGCAGGGTGGGATTGAATTCAAAAATGTTTGGCTGGCCTACAATCCCGGCGAATGGGTGCTCAAAGATGTGAGCTTCAAGGTTCAGCCCGGAGAAAAGATTGCCCTGGTTGGCCACACAGGCAGCGGCAAAACCTCCATCGTGAACCTCATCCTGGGAATGTATCCCTATCAAAAAGGTGAAATCCTTTTGGATGACAAGCCGCTTTCAGACTACGCTTTGGAAGACATCCGCAAAAACGTGGGCATCGTGCAGCAGGACGTTTTCATCTTCAGCGGTAATATCCACGACAATATTGCCCTGAACAACCACGAAATGAGCCGCAAGCAAATCGTGCAGGTTTCCAAGTATGTGAACGCCGATAAATTCATCTGTAAACTGCCCCAAGGCTATGACGAGCCTGTTATGGAACGCGGCGCCACGCTTTCCACCGGTCAGAGACAGCTCATTGCTTTCGCCCGGGTTTTGGCTTATGACCCATCCATTTTTATCCTGGATGAAGCCACCTCAAACATCGACACAGAAACGGAACTCCTGATTCAGGATGCCCTGGCGAAACTCATCCAAAATCGCAGTTCCATCATCATCGCCCACAGGCTTTCCACCATCCAGCATGTGGACAGAATCATCGTTTTGCACAAAGGCAAGATTGTTGAAGAAGGCTCTCATTTCGAGCTTTTGGACCATAAAGGCCTTTATTACGATCTTTATCGTCTTCAATATACATGATGGCTAACTTTATGTCCAGCATGATTTAACCCGCCTTGTTTTCAATGTTGGCGTGGAATGAAAATTGCTTCAAACTTTCTTGGATGAAAAAACAGATTGACAAAAAAGACATACATAGTCATGAAGGAAAAAAAGTATTAACTCTCTTGATTCATAAGGAGGATCAATGAAAAAGAACTGGCTGTTAATTCTGGCCCTTACCTTGGTCACAGCCGTGTTTGCCGCCGGCGCAGGCCGTTATGAGGTAATCGCATGGCAGGAAACCTTTGAAAACGGTGCCGATGGCTGGACTCACTTCGATGGAAGCGTCCCGCCAAACAACTGGCACATTTACAACTATGGCGGTGCCCAGGGCAACGTCTGGTGGATGGGTGACCCCGATCTTGCTCAAGGCAGCAACATTGGCGGTTATGACAACCACCAATACCTGGTTCTGGACACTCCGGCTCGCAACATCACTGCGGCCAACGCCACCCTCACTTTCAAAATGGCCCTCGCTGTTGAAGATCCAGGCGTCAGCGACCAGTGGGATGGCTGGGATTCATTCAATCTCCGCATTTCCACAAATAACGGTGCCACCTGGAGCGTGCTCACAACCGTAACCCCCGCCTACGACTTTACAAACTCCTACGCCTTCGGTTCCGAACACGGTGAAGGCGAAGGCATCCCCGGCTGGGGTGGCATCCACGGTCCTTGGGAAACGGTCACCGCAGACCTTTCTGCTTTCGTTGGCCAAAGCGTGAAAATCCGCTTCGCCTTCGCTTCTGACCCGGCGTATTGCACTGCCAACGCCCCGCACCTTTTTGGCGCGATGGTGGACGACATTTCTTTTGGCGGCTACACCAACAGTGGTGTGGATGATGGCCAAATGACCTGGGCCAGCATGGTCCCCGTTGGTGGAGATATTTGGCATCTGGATACCCATGCCGCTGCTCCTTCCCCCACCCACGTGATGAATTGTCAAAATGCTCAGGGAACCTACAACATCAATATGTATAACTACCTGGTGAGCCCTCCCATCGAACTTCCCACCGAAGGCGACATCCGTGCCGACTTCATGATTCGTGGTGAATTTGACGACCCGGGCACCTTCCCGAACATCGACTATTGGGGCTGGGAAATCTCCGCTGATGGCGGTGTTTCCTGGAACGCGATGAGCAACCCCTATGGCAGTGCCACTGGCACAAACTATGTCTATTCCGACGCTCCGGACACCTGGATGTCCATGGTGGGCGCCTATTCCCTCGATGGCCTCATCTCCGACTATGCCGGCTACACAGTGCAGTTCCGTTGGTATTTCCAATCCAACGACAACGCGCCCATCGGCACTGGCATCATGATTGACGACGTGACCATCTACAACGATATCTTCATCGCTCCTCCAGACAACCTGGCAGCCTCTGTTGAAGGCAACGACGTCACCCTGAATTGGGAACAGCCCGGTTCCGGTGGTGGCGGTGGCGAAGAAGGCTGGCTGCACTACGACGTCGAAAACTCCGGTAACGCCATCGGCACAAGCGGCGCGGTTGAATTCGCAGTGGCAGCGAAATGGGATCCGATTGGTGAATATGGCATCAACGACTACGTTGGCATGAACATCACCAAAATCAAATTCTATCCTGCGGAAGTAAACTGCAACTACACCCTCCGCATCTGGACTGGCGCCGCTGGCGCAATCGCCTACGAACAGGCTGTGCCAAACCCCGCCATCAACCAGTGGAACGAAATCACCCTCACCACACCCTGGACCATTCCCAGCCAAACCCAGATTATGGCTGGCTACAACGTCAACACCCAGACCGGACATCCCGCTGGCTGTGATGACGGTCCACACGTTCCCGGATATGGAAACATGATGTATTGGCAGGGAAGCTGGACCACCCTGGCAAACGTAAGCTCTTCTCTCACCTACAACTGGAACGTCCGCATTTACGTGGCAGACGCCGATGGCAAAGAATATGTCCTTGGCTATGGCCCCGTGGAATATGAAGACAATCCGATTTGCAACGACCCCTTGGTTTTGAGCCACAATGAAAACAGAAACAGAGCCTCCGGATTCAAAATCTATCGCAACAACATCGAAATCGACGAAGTTGGCGGAACCGTTCTCACCTACACCGACATGAACGTGGAAGGTGGCTTGCACACCTATTATGTCACCGCCATGTATGGCGCGAATGAATCCACCGCCTCCAACGCGGTGAGCGCTTTCGTGTTGCCCGAAATGCACGCTGAGCTCTATCATGACGATGGAACTGCCGAAGAAGGCATCAACGTTGGCTCCACCAAGCAGATGGCTGTGAAACACAATTATGACCGCGCTGCAACAGTGAAGTATGCCAAAGTCTTTGTCCACACTCTCGGCTCAGCTGGAATCATCGTTCGTGTGAATGACGACGACGGCGCCGATGGCATGCCTGGCACGCAATTGGCTCAATATCAGTTCCCCGCCTCCTCCGTTGTGGAAGGCTGGAACTGGATTCAAATTCCCCCAACCGAAACCGACGGCAGCTTCTATCTGACAATTCTCGAAACCGCGAACGCTTCCGCCATTGGATTGGACACCTCTTCAAATGGCTATAGCTTCAAGAAGATCGGCACCGACTGGGATCCTGTCACGACCGGCGAAATCATGCTCCGCGCCATTGTGGAATATTCAACCGCCAACGACGACAACGTGACTCCCGTTTACGTGCTCGACGCCGTGAACTATCCCAACCCCTTCAACCCTGAAACCACCATCGCCTACAGCATTCCCAAAGCCGGAAATGCCAGCCTGAAAATCTACAACACCAAAGGCCAGCTTGTCCGCACCTTGGTGGACGATGTGCGCGATTCCGGAAATCACAGCGTTGTGTGGAACGGATGTGACAATGAAGGCAGAAGCGTCTCCAGCGGACTGTATTTCTATCGCCTCAGCAGCGATGGCAACACTGTCACCCGCAAGATGCTGCTTGCCAAATAACTAAAAATCAACGGCTTCAAAGCCAATCAATACGGGGAGCGGCCAACCCGGTCGCTCCTCTTTTTTAATATGAAAAAATCGGGGTTGACAAATCCATGCCCCCTCCAAATGATTGAACCTTCAAAGAACACGATAGGAGATTGAGTGCAAAAACGCCTGACTTTCACCCTGCTCATCCTGCTGCTTACAAACCTGTATGCCGCCACCGTGAGCGGTTTTGTGACCCGTGCCGACAGCGGCGAACCCATCCAATTTGTGAACGTTTCCGTAAGCGGCACAAAGATTGGCACTCAAACAAATAAACAGGGTTACTATGTCATCTCGCTGAACCAAACCGGCACTTTTCAACTGAATTTTTCCCTTGTCTCCCATCAACGCGAAAGCCAAAACATCACCGTCCGCGCGCTTTCGGATGAGATAACCCTGAACGTCCAGCTCACAAAAAGCTCTGTGGAACTGGGCAAAATTGTGGTGACCGCGGAAAGCGAAAAAGGCATGGATGGTCCCGTGATTAGGGCCAGCTCCATCAACCGTGGCAGGGAGGAAATCCAAAACGTTGTCTCCACCGCGGAAGCGGACGTTTTCCGAGCCGTGCTCACCCTCCCGGGCGTGATGCCCATTTCGGATTTCTTTTCCGGGCTCTACATCCGGGGCGGTTCACCAGATGAAAACCTCATCCTGCTTGACGATATCGATGTTTACAACCCCAGCCATCTGGGCGGGCTTTTCAGCACTTTCAACACCGACGCCGTGGAAAACGTGGAACTGATTAAAGGCGGCTATCCCGCAAAATATGGCGGACGGCTTTCCTCGGTTCTGGACGTCACAAACCGCCAGGGAAACAGGGTTGAACACCACGGCGTGGGACGCCTAAGCCTGATTTCCAGTTCCGCCACCCTGGAAGGACCCTGGAAACTTGGCAGCCAAAGCGGCTCCTACATGGCATCCTTCCGCCGCACCTATCTGGAATTGCTCAAAGCCATTTACGATGCATTGCCAAATTATTATTTCTACGATGGCCACGCGAAAGTGAATTGGGATATCAACCCCGCAAACAAGCTCAGCTTCAGCGCCTATCTGGGACGTGACGACATGATCTACGATTTGGGCAGCGTCCTGGATGTCGATTGGGGAAACAAAACTGTCTCCGCCCGCTGGATGCACCTGTTTTCACCCCGGCTCTATTCAAACTTTGTGGTGGCAGGAAGCCAGTTCAACAGCAGCATGGGCCAGATTTCCGCGGATGGCGAAGAAACCATCTTTGGCAGCGACAACTTCATCAAAGACCTCACCACCCGCGGCATATTCAATTTTAAACCCAACAATAGCCACGAACTGGAAGGCGGTTTCGAACTGAAATACAACGATACTTCCCTGAAAGTGGAAACCTCCTATCAGGTTGACCCCAGCGGACTTCCAGACGCCAAAATCTCTTCGCTCACCTCCTCGGTTTTCCTGCAGGATAGCTGGGTGATAAACCCCTTGTGGACTCTGCAACCAGGCTTGAGGGCAAACTGGTATCAAACCCTGAAAATCCATCCGCCCCAGGTTCCCGCCGCTTCCTACTTCAATCTGGAGCCGCGGCTTTCCTTCAAATGGACTCTGGACGCCGGCGAAGCCATCTACCTGAATTTTGGCACCTTTAACCAATATTTGGCATTGCTGTCCATGGATATAAGCACGCCCTTCGACGTTTGGATTCCAGTGGAAGGAACCATGCCCCCAGCCAAGGCGCTACATTATATTATTGGCTACAACAGACGTTTGGGCAGGCATCTCGCCCTGGAAACCGAAGTCTATTACAAGGACTATAAAAACTTGCTCCAGCTCGACTATAACACGTTTTTCAACTGGAACAACGAAACCGGCACCCTTTCTGACGCCATGCGTTCCGGAACCGGACATGCCCTGGGCTTCGAAGTGCTTCTGCGCAACGATTGGAACGGCCTGGAAGGCTTCGCGGGCTACACCTTCAGCCGCGCCCGCCGCAAAATCGATGGCATGAATCTTGATCCCCTCACCGGGGAACCGCTTCCTTTTTTCCCCCGTTTCGACCGCAGCCACAGCCTCACCGTGGTGGAAAACTATAACATCAGCGAAAACACCGGCTGGCAACCTTTTGGGGCGGATTTCAAACTGGGGCTGAATTTAAGCTTCAATTCCGGTCAGCCTGTGGAAATTCCGGAAAGAATCTATTTCGATGGCGAAAACTTCAGCATCATCTATAGCTATAAAGATGGTCAACGCCTGCCCAACTATTTACGTCTGGATATGAGCGCCAAACTGCAGTGGCACAATCGCTGGGGAACCATTGAACCCTATTTTGACGTGATTAACATCTTTAACCGCAAAAACGTCAGCTTCCGCAGCTACAGCCTTGAAGCTCAAGAAGATATGACCTTAAGTCTGCAAGCTCAGGATGGCAACCAGTTTCCCATCCTGCCTTTTCTGGGAGTGAACATCACATGGTGAAAAAGCTTTCCTTCGCGCTTTTCCTGTTGCTTTTTGCCCTCACGGCCTGCCAAAATACCAGCGGACCGCGCTTTGAAGGCGAAGTCCACACTCTTGCCGGCTTGCTCGTGGCAGGCAAACCCATTGGTCTGGAATACCCGGTCTATGTGACCCGCAGTTCCACCATCGAAAACTTTAATCCTTTGGAGCTTTTCGTTTGGGACGCCGAAATCACTGTCCGGGACTTGGATACCGGGCTCGAATTTGAACTCAGCCCCGCTCTTCACGATTTTAAATTCAAATATATCGACACGGCGGAAAACATCATCCAGCCTGAACACCGCTATCGCATCGAAGTCAGAATCCCCGGCTTCGATAAACTCATCAGCGCAGAAACCACAGTCCCACCCTGCATCCATGCCGAACCAAATCCCTGGAACACAAATCCGCCCGGAATCGGCTGGTCCTTGGACGCCAACACCCAAAACGAGATTCAATTAAGCCGCATCGACAGCGATTTTCCCGCCATTGTCAATACCGGCATCCATTCCGGCACCATGTATATGGCGGTGGAAACATACTGTTTGGAAGATTTTAGCACCGAGCTGGAATATACCTCACCACTTTTGGAAGATACGCAACCCTCAGCCGAAATTGAAGCTGCCTACAATGCCGGACGCCCCCCACGCCGCATCAACATGATGTATCGATTCAACTCCGCCCCGTTGCCCGACCTGCCCGACAACTACATTGTTTTAAACAACTATTCCGTTGCCTTCTTTTTCTATGGCCGCTATCGTCTCCGTCTCAGAATCGTGGACGAAAATTATTACAACTATAACTTCATGGAGGAAGGCTATTTACACGGCGGTGTGAACAACGCCCTGGGCTATTTCGGTTCCGCCAGTTCCATAGATATGTTCACCTGTATCGTGAAGTAGGATGCAACCTTAATCCGCCCTTGACCCTGGCCCATGTGTGCCACATTCATGCCTCATTATCATCCCGCCAAAAAAATGGGATGCTCAGGGGATGAAATGCAGTTACTGCTGAGCCAGAAGCAAGAGCGGAACAGGCTTGAGGGCAGGCTTTAGAAGGCCGTCTATGTTGGGGAAACCTGGTGCTTCCTGCTTGCCGCCTTATGTCTCCCTTATGTTTCAAAAGCCAAACATTGGCGATACAAAGGTTTAGGGCACTGGGCGCCTGAAATCAAGAGGCTCGTTCATATATTGATGCGAGGTAACTCTATGTTTGGAAAATCAAAAAGACATCCAGGAATTATTCCACACCGGCATCTTCGAACTTTGTGTGTTCCTTGAAGCGAGTCATTTTCAGGAGGCCGAAAAAGGAATCCACTGCGCTGTAAAGAACTGGTATCACGAACAATGTGATGAGAGTGGCAAAGCTGAGCCCAAAGGCAAAAGTCACAGCCAGAGGACGCCACACCTGAGAGGAAGGATCGGTGGAAAAAACCAGGGGCAGCATTCCAGCCACGGTGGTGGCGGTGGTCAAAATGATGGGACGCAGCCTGGCTGAACCGCTGTTGATGATTGCGTGCCAGCGATCGGCGCCCTGCTCTCTTTCCTGGTTGATAAAATCAATCAGCAGAATGGCATTGTTTACCACCACACCAGCCAGTGCCACCAGTGAAAGCATAGTGTTCAGCGAAAAGGAAAGCCGGGTGATTAGTAGCCCAATCACCACGCCGATGAAAGCAAGCGGGATGGTTGCCATCACGATCAGCGGCTGCACATAGCTGCGGAACTGTGAGGCAAGGATGGTGAAAATCGCCAGTAAAGCAATCAGGAAACCGATTCCCAGAGAGCTGTAGGATTCGTTTTGATGTTTTTGAACACCGCCGAATTCCATGGTGTAGCCTGGGAAGCGCTGTTCAAAGTTTGCCAGCGTGCCCTGTGTGGAGCGGAGTTTGCTTCCGCTCAGGATATTCACCACTTCCTGAGTGCTGCGTTTTTTGCGGGTTTTGCCTTCGTAATACTCGCCCACGGAAGCGGTTACGGAAAGAACGCGGTCTCCATTGTCGTGAGTAATGCGGGAGATGCTGCTGCCGATGTCAAAATCCGCCAGTTCGCGGATGGGAACCAGCATTCCTGTGCGGCTTCTCACTTTGAGGTCTTTCAGGGTTTCAAAATCCTGGGTATAGCGGTCGTCCAATTTCACCACAATGGGAATTTCGTCCACGCCGTTTCCGCGAAAACGGGTTACTTCACTGCCCGCGCTTGCCAAGCGGATGGCAGAGGCAACCTGGGCAACGCTGAGCCCATACATGGAGAGCCTTTCCTGGTTCATCACGATGCGGGCTTCCATCTTGCCGGGGTCGTTGCTGTCGTCAATATCTTTGACACCGGGTATCTTTTTCAGGCTGGATTTCACCACATCACTGATATAGACCAGGCGCTCCAAGTCTTTGCCTTTAATGCGGATATCCACATCCTTGCCCAAGGGCGGACCGGCTTGGGAAGTGCTGAATTTATAATTGTATAGCCCGGGGAGCGTGTCCAGATATTCGCGGATTTCATTTTTGATTTCTTCGTGGGTGGATTTCATCTTTTTAAGCGGGACAAGATCGATTCTGAGGCCCGCGTTGGAGGTTTTGTTTTCCCGTATGCCCTGGCTGCTGAGGGAACCAACGTTTGAGACCACGAATTCGATATCATCCTTGTGTTTCAGCGAAAGAATCTTTTGTTCCACGAGGCTCACCACGCGGTTTGTTTCTTCCAGCGATGTGCCCAGCGGCGTATATAATTCCAGGCTAATGGTTTGAGAGAGCGAGCCGGGGAAAAACTCGAACCGGATGGCGCCACTGAACAACACCAGAATAGAAATAAAAAGAAGTAAAAGCGTTCCGCCCAAAACCCAGCCGCGGTGTTTCAGGGCACGGGTTATCACCTTGCGATAAAATCTGTTAATAGGCCGAATCATGCGGGTGGTACGGTCTTCACCTCCAGAAATGCCGCGTCCGAACTGATATACGTTTGTGGGCAAAATCACCATGGATTGGAACCACGAAGCCAACAGCGCGACGCTGACCACGATGGGAAAAACCGATAGAAATTGACCCATGATGCCGCCTGTGAGCAGCATGGGCATAAAAGCCGCCACTGTGGTCAAAGTGGATGCAAAAACGGGGGAGATGATTTGGTCTACTCCGGACACGATGGAAGCGCGATGATCCAAGCCCATTTCCTTGTGCCGTTGGATGTTTTCCAACACCACGATGGAATTATCCACCACCATGCCCACCACGATGATGAGAGCGAAGATGGTGAAATTATTGAGGGTTACGCCAAAAAGCGGCACTATTATGAAAGTAATCAGCAGGGAAAGAGGGATGCCGGTTGAGGCAAATGCGGCATTGCGCCAGCCCAAAAAGAGCAGCAAGGCGCCAAAAACCAGCAGGATGCCCATCAGAGCGCTGTTGCTGAGAGCGCCGATGCCATTTTTGACGTCGATGGAGCCGTCATTGCGCACGCTAATTTTGGCTCCGGGATGGGATGCTTCAAATTCTGTGATGTATTCCCGAACCCGTTCCATCACTTTGATGATGTTGCTATCGCCTTTTTTATATAAGAAAACGCTGATGCCTTCCTGGCCGTTAAGCTTGGCAATGGTTTGGGATTTTGAAAGGGTATCGCGCACGGTGGCAATGTCGTTGACAACGATGGAACGCCCTGATGCGTCGGAAGTTAAAATCATCCTGCCAATCTCGTCCATGGAGTTGAATTGCCCCAAAGCGCGCACCAAAAATTCGGTGTTGCCATATTTTGCGGTGCCGCCGGGAATGTTCAGATTGCGTCCCTGCAAAACGGCGGAAACATCGGAAAGACTTAACCCGTATGCATCTATCCTGGCTTGGTCCACATCCACCCAGATTTGGTGGTCACGGGCGCCAATCAATTCTGCTTTGGAAATATCCGGCAATTTCAAGATACCATCGCGCAGCTCATTTGCCAGCTCACGCAGAGCGAGAGGTGTAAAATCCCCACTCACAACGAGTTGGGAGATGGGGTTGAGTTCGCGCATGCTGAGCCTGATGATGACGGGGTCCATCGCTTCGCTGGGCAAATCGTTTATCTTGCTCATTTCGCGGGTCACCAGGTCGTAGGCTTCTTCAGAATCCACACCTGTTTCGAAGGAAACGATAACCGTGGAGCTGCTTTCTTCGGTTATGCTTTCGATGCTGTCCAGCTTGGGAAGATTGTTGAGGCCTGTTTCCACCTTGTTTGTAACAAGTTCTTCCATCTCCTGAGGCGAAGCGCCGGGATAGACCACCACAACGATGACGCGGCCAAATTCCACAGCGGGAAACTCTTCCCGGGGCATGCGAACCATGGAAATCACGCCCATAATCACAATGGCAATCACCAGCATGTTAATCAAAACGGAGTATCTGATTGAAAGGTCAGCAATTTTCATGGTTTAGTTCCTAACCTGAACTTTAGCTCCATCCTCAAGGTTGTCCGCGCCGCTGGTGACGATGCGGTCTCCCGGTTTCAAACCGCTTTCGATGATGGCGAATTCTCCGATTATCTTGCCCAGCGTCACTTCACGTTTGTGCGCAACGTTCTTTTTATCAATCACATAGACATAGTATTTGCCAAACTCCGCCTTGAAATTTGTGATGGTGGAATAAAGCATTTCCGAGTGGGTTTCGGTGAGAATTTTGGCGGTTACCACCATGCCGGGCAAAAGTCCGCTGGGGTTGGCAAGGTCGATTTCGAGAGGATAGCTCGCGGAGCCGGGTAAAGGTGTGATGCCAAAGCCTGATACGGTGGCTGAAATGGGTTCCTTGCCGGGGTAGATAATGGTTGCTTTTTGCCCCCGGCGCAGCTTGGAAATCTGGCTTTCTCCCACTCCGGTTCTGAGGACGAGGCTGCTGGCGTTGGTGATGGTTACAACTGGCTGTCCCTGCGCAACAAACTGTCCCGTCGCGATATAAAGGTTTGTGATGGTGCCTGCTTCCGGAGCTGTGAAATATGAGCCATCCATGCTGCTGCGAGCTGCTTCCAGACCCGCTTTCGCGCCGTCCAGCGAAGCTTTCGCGCCCTCGTAGGCACTGATGGCGTTGTTGTATTCGGCTTGGGAAATGAGGTTTTTGGCGCGCGATTCCTCGGCGTAATTTTTGTTTCGTTGAGCCGTGTCGAAGGTCGCTTGGGCAGAGGAAAGCCCGGCTCTGGCTTGATCCAGTCGATATTGATAGCCTTCATTTTCCATTTTGCCGATGCGCTCTCCGATATTCACGTGGTCGCCCAGTTTTTTATAAAGTTGCAGGACGCGCCCGGAGGCGATGCTGCTCATGGTGACGTTGGAGATGCCTTCAAGTTTGCCGTGAACGGTGATAAAATCGTCCAGCGGTCTCAGGCTAAGAGTTTCCACCGTAACGGGTTGCGTTTCATCATCGGTTTTTTGGTCGCTGTTTTTGCCGCGTTTGCAGGAGGATAATCCGAGCAATGCGATGACCAGGATGATTAAAATGTATCTTTTTTTCATGGGTTTGCTCCCGAAATTATTATTGCATCAAGCTGTTGTGGGGTTTCAAAAGCCAGAACCTGCATCAGAGCGATGCGAGCCTTGTGGTAATCAAACACCGCGTTGGAATGGGAAATCCTCGCTGCGGAAAGCATCAGTTCCGCGTCCAGCAGGTCTTTGGAAGAGATGAGCTCCAGACGAAAGCGTTCCTGCAGTTGCAGATAGCTCTGTCTGGTATAGTCCAGAGCGACAGAACTTGCCCGGAATTGCTTCGCGGCTCCCACCAAGTTTAAAACCGCGGCTTCTGTGCCCAGCAAGATGGCGTCGGTGGCGGCTTTGGTTTCCAGAAGTGCTTTGCGGTGGGTTAATTGGGCTTTTTTATGTTCAGCCACGCTGCCAAGCTGGGGAAGCAGAGGCAGGGAGGCTGTCAGCATTATCTGGTTGGAATTATTGAACTTATAGCGGTCGAGTCCATTTTCATTGAAATTGCTGCTGCCAACAAGCATTATGGTGGGCAAAAACGAGCCTTTGGCAATCTGCATGCCGCGGCGGGAAAGCTCCAGACTGCCTTCCAAGGCTTTCAACGCGCTGCTGGTTTGTTTGCTCTGGTTCAGCGCGTTTTGGCTGAGGTTTGCCACTTCATCGGCTCCATAGCCGTCCAAAATCATCAGAATTGGGTCGTTGTCGATTTCAGGAAGCTCCTGTGCCAGAGGAAGATAGTCCAAGTCCAGCATGTTTTTAAGCTGAAGACGGGAAAGCTGTAGAGCTGTTGCAGATTGGAGAATCTTCACTTCCTTGGAGGCGAGCTGGCTTTTGAAAAGCAGAAAATCGGCATTTGAAAGCAGGCCGTTGTCATACTTTATCTGGGCGATTTCAAGATTCAGAGAGGCGGATTGTCTGTCCAGTTCCGCTATTTTTTGCAGGTCCTGCGCCTGGAGCAGGGTCAAAAAGAGGGTGTTGACATTGGTCATCAGGCTCAAACGTTCTGATTCGAGGCCGATTTGGGACAGTTGTTCTCCCAGTTTTGCCATCTGATATGCCTGCCAAGCTCTGCCACCCATAAAAATTGGCTGGGTGAGCGTGAGGCCAAACTGGCGCATATCCTTATTCAGGACGACGGGGCCAAAGCTGGTTTGCACGCTTTGCGCCGGGTCCATGTAAATCCATGCTCCGTCAAGCTTTAGAGAGGGCAAAAAGCTGCTCAGTGCCACGTTTGCCGTTTCGTGGGTGATTTCAGCTTCTGCGAGCTTCGCCTGCCAGGAAGGGTTGTTCTCCAAAGCCAGTTGCAGCGCCTCTTCCAGGCTGAGTTTCTGTGCCCAAAGCGGGGCCATCAGGATCAGAATCAGGATGAAGAAAAGGCGTTTAAATCCATTTATTTGCATATTAAAATCCATAATATTCAGTGTTAAGTTTGTTCACGTTTCTGATAGCGGCTATTTTGTCAAGTTATTTTTCCAGAAGTTCATATTTGGAGGGTGCAGGATAATCCGCCCTCAGCTTCACTCTTGATTCCAAAAAGAGAGTTCGTTCATAGACATTTGTGAGTCCCCCGTCCCAGAATCGGGCTGT
>JAAYKA010000049.1 GCA_012522635.1 Candidatus Cloacimonadota bacterium | reverse complement strand
CCACCACCCAGGATGAGAGCATTTGCAGGAATTTGAGCCAAAAGCACGCCATTTTTCAGCACCGCCAAAAACCCATCATCAGTAACTTTTCCCGCCACAACTGCTTCCAAACCTTTGGACTTGAAGGCATCCAAAACAGCGTCCAGGTTTTTGGGTTCCACCACCATCAACATGCGTTCCTGAGTTTCTGAAAGCATAATCTCCCAAGGTTCCAAATCAGGCTCCTTGAGAGGGATTTGCTCCATATTTAACTGGATTCCCAAGCCGTTCTTGCCCGCCATTTCAGAGCTGGAGCAGGTTAGCCCGGCGGCTCCCATATCCTGAATTGCCACCACCAAACCAGAGTTTATCACTTCAAGCGATGCCTCAGCCAACAGTTTTCCCGCATGGGGATCGCCAACCTGAATGCTGGATGGCATTTCCGCGTCTTCTTGCAGGTCGTCGGAAGCGAATGTGGCGCCGTGAATTCCTTCTCTTCCGGTTTTGGCACCGGCATAAACCACAATGTTTCCGGGTCCGCTGGCCGCGGAGCGTGCCAAATTGTGATGCTCCACCAAACCCACTGCCATTGCGTTCACCAGAGGGTTTCCGTCGTATGCTTCATCAAAATACAAACCTGCGCCCACGGTTGGAACTCCAAATGTATTGCCATAATCCGCAATCCCTTCCAGAGCTTGATCCATCAAAAAACTATTACGCGGTTTTTCAGGGTCTCCAAAATACAGGGAAGCCATGGCTGCAATTGGCTTGGCGCCCATGGTGAAAATATCTCGCAAAATGCCGCCCAAGCCTGTCGCGGCACCATGAAAAGGTTCCAGCGCTGAAGGATGGTTATGGCTTTCGATTTTGAAGCAGACCGCATAACCTCCGCCAATATCGACCACACCGGCATTTTCTTCGCCCGCTTTTGCCAGCAGAGCTTTTCCATCCCGAGGCAGTGTTTTTATCTGGAGGATGGAATTCTTATAACTGGCGTGTTCGCTGTACATTACGCTGAATATCCCAAGCTCCAGATGGTTGGGTTCGCGCCCCAGTATTTCCAGAATCATGGCATATTCTTCAGGGCTGATGCCATGGGCTTCAATCATTTCGGGTGTAACTTTAATTTCCATCTATTTCTCCAATTTTTTCCACGCTTCCGGCCTTGTGGTTTTTAAGTTTTTGCACCAAGCGCAGGATTCTATCTTGTATTATTTCAAAAGTTTCGCGATAATAATCGATGTTGGAACCGTAAGGATCGGCAATGTCACCCTCAAAACCCAGGTATTCGTTCAAAGTCAAAATCTTTTCCGCCATATCGGGTGCATTACTCCGCAAAAAATCTCGATGGCGGGCTTCCATGGTCAAAACCAAGCGACTGGATTGAACCATCTCCGGGCTGCAGGTTTTGGAAATATGATCCTTGGCTTCCAGGATTCCATTTTCCAGAAGCAATTGCAAAGAACCCGCGGAAATGCTTTCGCCACCGGGCAAAAGTCCGCAGGAATCCCCCAGAAAATCCAGACCCTGCTTGGCAGCTTGATGATTAAACAGCTTTTCCGCCATCGGGCTGCGGCAGATATTTGCGGTACAAACGAACATGATACTGGGTTTTTCAAAAGAGCTTTTCACCCCATAAAACGCAATCGCGCCTTCCCTGAGGCATTTCAGCTCTTCCCCACCTTTTTCATCGCTGCCGATATATTCCACCAGTGTGGATGGCAAAGAATCTGGATTCGTTTGTATTTTGCCGGGCAGAAAGCCATAGTCGAACCAATTTTCATAGATGCTGGTCAGCTTTTTCAGGTCATTTTCCGGAGGCAGTTTTGCAATGTTCACGCTGGTGCTGATGATGGGTTCGTCCAAAAGTTCGATGATGAAACGCAACATATCATCCTTGGGAACACGGAAGGCAACTTTGCCATTCACTGCCAGATGTTCAAAACGCGGATCATCACATTTAAAAGCCAGGCTCAGGTTTCCAGGCCAATATTGTTCCATGAGCGGCAACAGCCGGGGCGGAATATGAACCCCCTCTTCCTCAAACCAATCCAGATGCGGAACCAGAACGATGAGGCCTTTATGGTCGTCGCGCCCTTTCAAGCGCAGAATTCTCCGAATCGCTCCCTGGGAGGAAACTGTGCAGCCGATGCCATACATCCCACCGGTGTAATGTAGAAAGGTTTTATCTTTAAAGTCATTTTTTAAGATAGTCTTTTCCAGCTTTCTGATGGAGGGCTGCACCAAAAGTCGCATTAAACCTATCCTTTTTCTATTCCAGGTAGGAAAGCGGATTGACCGCCTTGCCGTCCTTGCGAACTTCAAAATGCAGCGAAGGCTCGATTGCGGAACCCGTCATGCCAGATTTGGCAATGGTTTGGCCTTTTTTGACCACGGTACCGGTGGAGACCAAAAGCTCATTATTATATCCGTAAACAGTGAAGAAACCGTTGTTGTGATCAATAATCAGCAGTTTTCCCTGCCCACCGTAGGAGCCTGAAAAGATGACAGTTCCATCCGCCGCTGCCGACACACCGGTCCATTCAGCCACCGCAATATCAATCCCGTTCGAGACCACAGATGTGTTGTAGGCTTTGGTTTCCTGACCGTAACTGCGGATAATGCGTCCCTTCAGAGGCCAGGCAATGGTGCGGGCGCTGAACTTGCTGGCAGTGGGCTCCAGCCCATCAGGTTTCGGTTTGCTGGTGAGGCTGGCAATCAGCGATTCCAGTTGAGCCTTGTCCTTCTGCAACTTGGCGATGCGGTTTTCCAGTTGCTGCTGTTCCCGGGTGAGCTTGTTTTGCTCCGCCTGCAGATTTTTTGCCTGCTTGTCCAGCTTGCCGCTGGCGGTTGATTTTTCCTTGAGATCCATGCTGGCAAGACTGTATTGATGCACCCGGTTACGCTGTTCATGAGAAAGTGAATATTGTGTGTCTCCCAAGTTGTTGAGCTCTTGGGTGGTCTGCACAGCCATCACAGAAAGAGGACGCTGATTTTTTTGAACAATTCCCAAAGCACGCTCTTTACGGGAGAGGCGCACCATTTTGTCCAGTTGATCCGCCTGCATTGATCTGAGCCCGCGAATATGTTGTTCCACGCTCTGAAGCTCGGAAGTAACCGAATTCAGATCCTGCAATTTTTCCTGGGCGGTTTTCTGGCTGCGGCGCAATTCAACGTCAGTCTTCTGTTTTTGCAGCTTGACATTTTTAATCACCGTCTCGTTCTTCTTCTTCTTGGTTTCGTTTTGCGAAATCTTGTTCTGCGCCTGCTGCATATCTTTTTGAATCTTATCCAGTTGCTTCTGTTTGTCGCTCAGTTCGTCACTGGCAAGAGCAGAAACCAGCAAAAGCAGGGCGAGTATCGTAATTATCTTATTTTTCATGTTTTTTTACCGTATTTGACAATTGTAATCCATTTTTAAGCTCCTTGCCTGCTTGTCAATGCAAATTTTCTTCCCAGCTTTTAGCTAAAAAAAGAAGCCGGCTCATTTCGGAGTCGGCTTCGTTTTATTGTTTTGAGTTTTATTATGATTTTTTGGTCATTTGCTTCACTGCGCGCCGTTCCCGTTTTGTACCCTTAATGGCATCCAAAACAAGGTTGCTGGCCACAAAAATGGAGGAATAGGTTCCAAAGAGGATTCCCAGGCTCATTGCCAAGGCAAAGTCGTGAATCACGGGACCGCCAAAGAAATACAATGCCAGTGAGGTGAGCAGTGTGGTTCCGGCTGTAATCACGGTGCGGCTGAGCGTGGCATTGATGGAACGATTGAAAATCGTGGGTATGTCATCTTTCCGATATATTTTGAGGTCTTCACGGATGCGGTCGAAAATCACGATGGTGTCATTGATGGAATAACCCACAATGGTGAGCAGCGCCGCGATGATGGTCATTGTGATTTCTTTTCCTGACCAGGCAAACACGCCCACAATGATAAAAACGTCGTGGAAAAGTGCCAAAATCGCCATCAGACCGAAGGTGAATTCAAAACGGATTCCAACGTAAATCACCATCAAGACCAGCGCAATGCCAACCGCCATGACGGCTTTGTTGCGCATTTCCATTCCTGCTCTGGCGCCAACTGTGTTGAATTCCTGAATCACTTCATCGTCCATGTCGCGGTTTTTGGTATAATCAGCCAAATCTTTATTCAGCACCTTAAGAAGTTGTTCTTTAATGGCTTGATCATCTTCTCCGCCCATTTTAATCTGGAAGGTGCAATCCTCTCGGCTGCCGATAAACTGGATCTCGGTATCCTTAAAACCGGCGTCATTGATAACCTTACGAAGCTGATCAATGTGCAGGGGCTCCACAGACGGATCTTTTGCCTTGAGATTCACGATGGTGCTCACACCACCTTTGAAGTCTGTGCTCCAATTCAATCCTTTCACAATCACACCGGCCAAGGAGACAAGCAGTAAGATTACTGAAATGATGTAAAAAACTTTTCTATGCTGAACGAAGGCGAAATTGCTGTTATTAAAAAGTCTCATTTTTCTCTCCTTAGATGCTCAGTTTTTCACGGTTTCGGCTCAACAAGGTTTTGTCCATCAGCCAGCGCACGAAAACGATGGCGGTGAAGATGGAACTCACTATTCCTATGGTGAGCGTGAGCGCGAATCCACGAACGGGACCGGTGCCAAATTGATAGAGCACAAACGCCGCGATCAGGGTGGTGAGGTTCGCGTCCCAAATCGTGATGGTGGCGCGTTTAAATCCGGCATCAGCAGCGGAGCGCGGGTTTTTGCCAGCTTCAAGTTCTTCGCGGATGCGTTCAAAAATCAACACGTTGGCGTCCACAGCCATGCCGATGGTCAGAATGATACCAGCAATACCAGGCATGGTGAGAGTTCCACCAAAGGCTGTGAGCATCGCCAGGATAAATCCAACGTTAAAAACCAACGCGATGTTTGCCAAAAGACCGCTCAGTTTATAATAAATGAGTATAAAAATCACCACGGCGATGATGCCGATCAGGCCTGCCATCAGTCCGCTTTTCACGCTGTCCGCGCCCAGGGTGGCAGAAACTTGGTTCGAGCTCTTCACCTCGATGGGGGCGCTCAGGCTTTTGTTGTTCAAAAGAATAGCCAAAGAGCGTGCTTCGTCCATTGTAAACTGGCCTGTGATGGTGGCTTTTCCTTCTCCAATCCTATCTTGGATGACAGGAGCGGAATAAACTGTATTGTCAACCACGATTGCCAGTCTTTCCTTGATATTATCACCGGTCACGTTGGCAAATTTGCGCGCGCCCTTGGTGGTAAAACTGAGAGAAATAAAGGGCTTGCCTGCCATTCTGGGGTCGTGGCTGCCGGATGAGCCAATTTCCATGCTGGCGCTGTCCAAATCCGTTCCCATCACTTCAGCGGTGGATTTGAGCACGTAGAGAACAACCGGAGCCTTGGCTTTGCGCATGTCTTCGTCCACGTTGTTCAAAACCAGATCATAACCCTTGGGCTTGATGTTTTGGAACTCTTTGCTGTTCAAGAGGTTCAGCATCAGCTCATAGTCGTCGAAACGAACTGCAAAATCGCCTTGGATGTCGGTGAGCAGAGATTTGAAGACCCCGGAGCTGCCATCGGAAACATATTCTCTTTCTTCAGCTTCTTCAGTTTCTTCAGTATCAGCGATATTCGGGTTGTCTTCTGCCACGTCTTGTTTGGGCATCTTGCTTTCTTTTTTATCAATTTCGCGATATTCCGCCTCCAGCTTTGCCAATTCAGGGAAACTGGAAAGGTTCGACTGCAGAATGCCATCAACTTGGTCGACGAAACGCTGGGCGTCTTCACCGCTGACCACCAGTTTGAAAACCAGTTCTGCTGATTTGGTGAGCAGGTCTGCCGCTGCGCGTGGGTTTTTCACGCCCGGAAGCTGAACCAGAATATCGTTTTCACCACTGCGCTGGATGACAGGCTCGGCAACGCCAAATTGGTCGATACGGCTTCTGATGATGCGCATGTTTCCATCAACAGCTTCCTTGGCATCTTTTTCGCTCATACCGGTGGTGTTGACAGTCAAAACGGTCTGTGTGCCGCCTTTGAGGTCCAAACCGAGGTTCAATCTTTTCTTGATGAACCAGGTGGAATCCTCTGAAAATACCAGCGGCGAGAGAAAAACCAGTGTAACCAATACAAATATCAGTATGGATACGGGTGCTAACCAGGAGAGTTTTTTCATTAATCTATGCTCCCAATGAAATAAAAATTCCTATGTATTTATTTGGCTGAATTCAAGGCAAGTTTCACCTTGCAGGGCAAACAGCCATTTTGCCTTATTTTTGCAAAGCTTTTCTCCAAACATTTCAACCCTGCCAAAAAGTCAAGATTTTTATTGAATCTGTGGAAAATGAACAAAATCGGTGAACCACTTGCGTTAATCAGCCAAATTTGATGGTTTCTTGCTTGCCCCCTTATGTCTCCCTTATGTTTCAAAAGACAAACATAAGCCACACAAAGAGTTAGAGCCTTGTGGGCTGCTCCTCAACAGACTCGTCCATGGAAAACTATGTCTTCAGCAGTATAATTGTTCTTTAAGCTGCCGCCATTATTCTTTCTTGGTTCCGGCTCCAATGTGCTTCCAACATGCCTCCTGATCAACCCGATAAAGAATCGGGATGATGGCGGGTGACTCCCAGGTTACACTTGCGCTGGAACCCAGAGCGAGGCAGGATTGAACCTGCCAAAGCTCTGGCAACGGCCAAAAAAAAGGCTAAATCGGCTTTTTCTTCAGATTTCCGCTCATGGTGGAAACCATATCAGCGATGGTTTCCTGCAAGGAACGGGTTTTGTAGGCAAGCTCTGAAACAGCTTTGGCGTTTGAAAAGAGGCTGTTGTTGGAGATGGTGAACAGCGAATACAGGGTAAAAAAAGGAGTCTTGCGTGCCATTTTATAATATAGCTCCGCAAAGGGCGCCGCCGCTTTTGCCAGCCACAGGGGCAGGCGGATTTTGGGTTTGGGGCGTCCACTGCTTTTTGCCAGTTCGTTCAGCATTTCGCTTATCTCCACCACCCGGTTCGACAAAATATAGCATTCACCCTTCCTTCCTCTTTGCGCTGCTGCCACGACGCCAGAGGCGACGTCACGCACATCAACAAAATCATACGCGCCCTTGATTATGGCGTTAAAACGTCCCTGAAGGAATGAATATATCATCTGAGCCATGTTTCCGCTGCGGGGCGCGTGTGGCCCGATTATGCCGGAAGGATGGACCACCAGGGCATCGAAACCGTCCCGAGCCGCGTCCAGCACCTTTTGGGTCGCCATGGCTTTGGTTTTGGCATAGTAGCCAATCACTTTTTCCGGACTGAAAAACGATATTTCCTTCATGGTTTCTCCGTCGGGAAGGATTGGAATGGCGTGCACCGAACTCACATAGACCAATCTTTTCGCGTGATGTTTTTTGCAGGCGTCAATCACATTCTGAGTGCCATCCACATTAACATCGTAAAGCCGCTGGTCTTTGCCAAGACTGATGCCAATCAGCCCCGCGCAGTGGATAACGGTGAACTCCGCTTCCTCTTCGCTGACAAAAAGCTGGTCAAGAGTTTGGGGAAAGCGAACGTCGCCGGCATAGCGGGTCATAAGATGCCTGTTTTCTTCCACGTAAGCGGGAATTTTTTCCCATTGCAGGGTGAAGGCGTGGACTTCATGGCCTTGGCTCAAAAGCTCCTTCACCACATAGCTACCCAAATGCCCGGCTGCACCGGTCACGATGTAAATTTGCTTTTTCATGGTTATCTCCACTTTCTTAAAATGCTTTGTAGATAAAAACGGACCGAGCGTCACTGAAAGTATCGAAGAAAACACTTTCAACTTTTGCGCCAATATAGAAGCTGGCAAATCGTGTCAATAAAAAAATCTGTTCTTCTTTATGAAGATTATACTCATAAAAGTTCAATTCCCT
>JAAYKA010000048.1 GCA_012522635.1 Candidatus Cloacimonadota bacterium | reverse complement strand
AGCATCTGTGCAAAAATGATTATAAATGCTGAAATCAAAGTGGTTTACATTGCCGAGACATATCCTGATGCCCTGGCGGAGGAATTGCTGAAGGAAGCGGGTGTCCAGCTCTTCCACTTCGATATGGAGAGCGGTGCGTCAAAACGGCTGCTATAGTTTTTAGTTTCCTTTGATTAAGCTGATTTTTTTGCTGAGCACCTTATCCCCTGAAATCATTCTCACGAGATAGATTCCGGAAGATAATTCCTTGCCACTAAAGTCTTTGGCGTCAAAACTGAAGCTGTGGCTGCCGGCATTTTTTGTGTCTGAGCACAGAGTCCGGATTTTCTGTCCTTTCAGATTATAGACACTCAATTCCAATGTTCCCGGCGAAATTGTCTTGGCTTGGATTTGGATGGAAGAGCTGAAAGGATTGGGGAAAACATCCAGCGAGGAAGTAAGCGGCGGAGTGGCAACATCTTGAGTCGATGTGTTGTTCAGCATTTCGGTAACTGCGGACTGAAGAAATCCACGCACCCCATCCGGTTTCATAAAATAAAGCGGAAATCCCAGCAAGATGAAATCCATGCCGGAATCCGGGTTCAGCATCCGCAGGGCGGCGCAATTGCCATTTCCCTGAGCGGTGGGGCTCATAACTGCCGTGTAGATGGGCTGTTGTGCTCCCGAAAAGGTATAGATGTAGGGCAGCATTCCGTTCCAAATACTCAAAACTTTATCCGGATCCACTTCCAGTTCTGGATACTGCGCGGATTGAGCACTGATGAGGCTTGGCGAATTATCATATATCAGCTCGACGTTTCCTGCGAAGCGGCTTAAAAATATATCGGAAAGGACGGAAGGGGTTTTCCAACCGGAGAGGATAAGTTTCCCGCCACCAATAAGATAGCCACCCAGAACATTTTGGTGATCGATGAGCAGGTTTTGAGAAAAATCATCGGCGTGCCAAAACACAACTTTATGATTGCCAAGCACATCCAAGGGTGGAAGACCTTGGGACGCCACATCCCAATCCTGATATTGGATGGGGGAAAGCGCTGCTGCGTAAAAAGAATCCACCATGGCGTCATCTGGATTGATATTGGCGCCATTTCCGTCACGGGTTTCATCCACCACCAACAGGTTTTCTGCGAATGTAAAACCAACAGGCGTAGCTTCCATCGGCTCCGAACGCGTGCTGACCCAGCCATCCGGATCAACCGCGGAGATGGCGTAAAACCAACTCTGTCCGTTTTCCATGCTGGTATCTGTAAAGCTCAGTTCATCAAGGGGTTCGGAGTTCAGGAGTTCCCAGTCACCACCCATGGTCGCGCCAAAGCGATAGACGTTGTAACGCAGATTGGGATTATCTTGGAATCTTTCCCAGGAAAGCAGCACAGACCCATTGGAAGGCAAACATTCACTGATTACTGGTTTCAGCTCAGTGTGTGAGCGCAGCAGAGCCCAGTTGTTGTGGTTCGCGGAAAAGATGGCGGCTGGACTGATGGTGGCGTTAAAAAAGTTGTCCACGCCATCCGGGTCAGCAAAAACGAGGAGGGAATCGCTCTGCGCGCCGTTTTGGAGGCGGAAAGGCACTTCAATATGAAAGGGTGTGGTGGTGTTAGATGTGGTTTTAGCGAAAATCCGCAAGGGTTGGGCTGCTTCGTCGTGGGTCCAGATACTGTATTCAAATGCTGGAATGCCGGCGCTAAATATCCATTGGTCAAAGAATTGAGTGAGGTTTTGGCCGCTGACCTGTTCCGCCTTGGCTTGAAATTCGGCGGTGACCACATTGCCTCCGTTGTTTTCGGCAAACCATTCCTGCAAAAGCTGGAAGAAAGCATCGTTGCCAAGCTTGAGGCGGAGCATGTGCAGCACTGAAGCGGCTTTTTCATAGGATGGCGGTGCGAAATATGAATTGAAAGCTGGATCATGGATAATTTGCGGCCCGGCGCTGTTTTCCCAGCTTAGGTAATATTGATGATAACTGCTGGAAACATAGTCACATGCGGCCTGCCAGCCTTCGGTTTTGTCCACCCAGATATGCTCGGAATAGGTGGCAAAAGCTTCGGACAGCCAGACGTCGTTGAAATCCAGAAACGAGACGGCATTTCCAAACCATTGGTGGGCAAGTTCATGTGCCACAGTCAGTTCATGCGTGCCACTGCCATTTATGATGTAGCTACCCAGGGTGGTCATGGTTTGGTGTTCCATGGCGCCAAATGTGCTCATGTTCACAACGGAATTGCCATATTTTTCAAAAGGATAGGGGCCGAACAGCTCGGAAAAATAGTCTATCATCAGGGGCATTCTGGCGAGGTCAATCTGCGCGTTGTTATATTGATTCTGCATCACAAAATTCTGGATGGGGACGCCCTGAATCGGAGCGTGTTGTGTGAACTCCACATAGGGACCGCAGGTCACACAAACCAGATAGGTGGTCATGGGATCCGCGCTGTGCCAAACCGTTGTGGCAGTGCCATCTCCGTTGTTTGTGATTGATTGCCGTGTTCCGTTGGAAGCAACTTTCCAATCCTCACGCAGGGTCACATTTAAGTTCACGGTGGCTTTATCCCAGGGATGGTCATAACAGGGCCACCAATAACGCGCAGCGTCGGGATCGGAGATGGTGAAAACAGTGTTGGAGGAAAATATCATGCCAACGTTGTAAGGTGAGCCGGAGAGGATGGGGGTGCCCTGGTAAAAAACCTGTGTGGTAAATGTTTGTCCCGCAGGAATATCCACATTGATATCGATGATGCCAGCCGCGTGTGTGTATGTGGCAGGCGCGCCATTCAACAACACCGAGCTAACATCAAGCCCAACCAGGTTATAGGGAATTGAATCCAGGTTTTCCTGGGCTAACACAGTGGCAACAACGTTTCCTTCGATTTGCCTGGCAGTTTGGTCGATGCTGATGGTAATGTCATAGTGCAGCACATCAAAACCGGTGTAAAGCTCCGCTCGGTTTTGGGAACCTGATGAGAATCCAGGTCGAAAAGGTTTTCGCTGCGGTGCGATTGCGCTAAAGGCGCTGGCGGCAATAACTAATAGCATGATAATCGAAAGACTGCGCTTCATATCCATCTCCTTCAAGATAAGTCACCTATTTGAAAGCAATAAGGCTTCCAAAACGCCGGAATTTGTGTGGTGAACCGGTATTTGCGGGT
>JAAYKA010000047.1 GCA_012522635.1 Candidatus Cloacimonadota bacterium | reverse complement strand
GGGTTTGAACGAAGGCAGCATCGTTGATTGCCACAGCAAGGGAATTGTGACAGGAGAATATTATGTCGGCGGCTTGGTGGGGAGCAACAATTATGGAACCATTATAGCAAGTTGGAACGCCGGAAATGTGCTTAGCAATAGAATGGCGGGAGGTTTGGTGGCGTTTAACTCAAACGGCAGCATCCAAGACTGCCACAACGAGGGAAATGTTTCCTGTCCCAGCGATGCAGGAGGTTTGGTGTCAAGCAGCACATCACTCACGATTTCAAACTGCTATAATACGGGAAACGTTAACTGTTCTGGTTATGGTAAAACGGGTGGCTTGGTGGGATACAGCTATTTGGATACAATCACAAACTGTTACAACACGGGAAAAGTAACTGCCTCCTACAGCGATACAGGTGGTTTGTTGGGACAAGTCCGTGAAAGCACCATGCAGGCCTGTTACAACACTGGAGATGTCACAGGAGCAGACTATACAGGCGGGCTGGCTGGACGATATTATTCGCTGGTTACGCTAAGTGATTGTTACAACACCGGAAAAGTCACGGGAGCAGGCTATACAGGCGGGTTGGTTGGACAGGTCGATTCGAGTATCAGTAATTGTTACAACACAGGAAACGTCACGGGAGCAACTCCCACGGGCGGTCTGGCTGGATCTTTATATTCAAGAGGCACGCTAAACAACTGTTACAATACTGGGAAAGTTACGGGAGCAACTTCTACAGGCGGATTGGCTGGATCGATCTCTTCAAATGGCACGGCCAGTTTTGGTAACAGTTATAACACTGGAGAGGTCTCTGGTGTAAAATGGGTCGGCGGATTGCTTGGGTCGATCTCAAATGGCGTTACCGTAAGCAACTGTTACAGCATTGGAACAACCACAGGCACTGAAAACGCAGGTGGTTTGATTGGACGTAATTATCTTGATGGTGGCGAAATCATCGACAGCTATTGGGACATCGAAAAATCCGGACAAACGACCAGCGAGGGCGGCGAAGGGCGTCTCACCGCTCAAATGGTGTTTCCGCATGGCGAAGATACCTATATTGGCTGGGACTGGGAAATTTGGGCTCCTGATGTATCACATTCCTTCAACGGCGGATACCCATGTTTAAGATCTTTTTATGAATTTGCCCCCGACCTTGTTAATGTGGATTTGAACAGCTTTTCCGCCACGATTGATGCGGCAAACAATGTTGAACTGAATTGGCAAAGCCAAAACGAAAATCTGATGCTGGGCTACCGTGTGTTTCGGAGTGTCAATCCCGATCCGGCTGCAGCCAACCCACTTACCGATGAACTTATCCCTGCCACAAACACCTCATCCACACAGAGTTACAGCTTTACCGACAACACCGTGGAGATGGGCGTAACCTATTACTACTGGCTGGAAACTGTCGACTATTTTGGCGGAAATCTCAATGGTTCGGTAAGCGTCACAGTTTTCAAAGAAGTTCCCGATTTCCCTGATGTTACCACCTTGAAAAACGCCTATCCCAATCCGTTCAAGCTTGGTGAGGTCACAAACATCGAAGTATCCATCAAGGAAGGGGAGACCGGAACCCTCACTATTTTCAACGCCAAAGGTCAGGTTTTAAAAACAGTAAGCCTTCCACAAGGCAGCCACAGCTACCGTTGGAACGGTCGCGACAGCAATGGCAGCGCAGTCGGCAGCGGCATATATTTCTACAAGCTGAACACTCCCAGCCTGACCCAAAGCAAAAAGATGGTGATTTTAAAATGATTGGGCGCCCAAAGATCTGACAGGAGCTGAAAGGCATGATGGTCTTTCTCAGCCATTGAACAAATGAAAAAACAGACACAATAAACAAAACATAAGGAGTTCGATATGGAGCAAAAGAACCGATTTTGGCTGGCATTGATGGTTTTATCGATGCTTTCGACACTGATGTTTGCCGAATTTGCCGGCGGAACCGGCACCCAGGACGACCCCTGGCAGGTCGCCACGGCTCAGCACTTGAACAATGTGCGTAACTACGTTGAAGAAGACCATCAGGACAAGTTTTTCATCCAAACGAGGATATTGATTTGGGGGTTCCTCCCTACAGCGAGGGCGGAGGCTGGCAGCCGATTGGCATAGCCGGCTTGAACATCTATATTGTCTTCATGGGCAATTACGATGGAAACGGACACCAGGTCAGCGGACTTTATATCAACAGGCCAGATACCAGCGCACAGGGTCTTTTTGGCGTGCTGGAGGGAAGTGTCCGAAATCTCACTGTCTTGGACTTCGATGTGACAGGCTATGAGGCAGTTGCAGGCTTGGCTGGCGTAAACAGCGGCTCAGTGGAAAACTGCTGCAGCCTTGGAAACGTGACCGGTTTTTATTCCGTGGGCGGCTTGGTGGGCTTCATGAATATGGAGATGGACACGTAGAAAACTGCTACAGCATTGGAAGCGTGACAGGAGGAGCTCACTACACCGGCGGCTTGATGGGCGGGGTTGATTTTAACGTAACCGGCTGCTATTGGAACACTCAAACGTCGGGACAAACAAGCAGCGGAGCCGGAGAAGGACGCTTGACGGCGCAGATGGTCTTTCCGCACAGCGACGACACATACGTGGATTGGGACTGGGAAATCTGGGCGCCGGACACAGACCATGTCATAAACGATGGCTATCCCTACCTGCGAGCCTGCCACAGTAATGTTTTGGTTGACGACCCCGTTCCGCCCATAGCCAGTTCCAGTATCAGTGCTTTTCCACAGCCGGCTTTCAAAGCGCCGACCATATCTATCAAAAGCGAAAGCCCTGGAAAGCTCAGCTACAGCATCTATAATATCCGCGGACAGAAATTATATTCTTCCCAGATTTACAGTGACGGTAAAAAACACTGCTTCGAACTACCCGCAGAAGCCTGGAAGCTGCTTTCCAACGGCGTCTATCTTGTGAGCTTGGAAAAAGAAAGGCAGATAATCGTGGCGTCAAAGCTGGTGGTGACTAAATAGTGGGGATTTTTATGCAGATTATTGAATAGATTAGGGGCTCTTTACCGTGGCTCATGAATGCCTCATACATGACCTGGGAACATCCTTAACGGCGCAAGGGATGTTCCCGGGATGGTATTGGGATAGTGTGGCGCTGGATTCAAGGGAGTTTGGTGGAATTGGAAGCGAGGTTGGTGGCGGGTTTTTTGATTAGCGAAGTTGGCGGTCGGAAGAACTTTTTTTAACGCCAAGGCCTGGATTCTTCGCTGGCGCTCAGAATGACGCGTCAGGACAGGGTTTGGATGCTGATAGGCGCAGCGAAACGCCAAAACGTCAAAACGCTAAAACCCTACAACCTTACAACAAATCCCTTTTTTATCCGGATAATCCTGTGCATCCCTAATCTATTTCTATAAAAAAATCAGCGTTATCGGCGTAATCAGCGTAACCCCATCCGCGTGACCCTCTACTCTCCCAAATTGATTTTCCGGGAGCGGAACCCATAGCCCATCACGTCATAGACATCGGTGACAATCATGAAGGCGTCCGGGTCGTGGTCTTTCACGATATCCGTGAGCAGCGGGACCTGGCGTCGGTTGACGACGGTGAAGAGGACTTCCGTATCCTTTTTTTCATAGCCGCGGGAGGCTTTGAAAAAGGTGACGCCGCGTTGGAGTTCTTCATAGATTTCTTCCTTGATTTCATCCACGTGGGGGGAGATGATATAGACGCCCTTGGTGTAGGGCATTCCTTCGGAAACGAGGTCTGTGACCCGGGAGGTGATGAAGAGGTTGATATAGCCCCAGATGAGGATTTTGGGGTCTTTCAAGAGCGTGGCGACGAGGAGGATGATACCGCTTTCCACGATGTAATATCCGCTGCCGATGGAGATTCCGGATTTTTGTTTGATGAGCCCGACGGGGATGTCGGTTCCGCCTGTGGAAGCGCGAGAGCGGAAGATGAGCCCCAGCCCGATTCCCAAAAACACGGAACCAGCGATGGCGGAAAGCATGATGTCATTCGGGCCCAAGAAGGCGGTGATGGGTCTGTTTTGAAATACGAAAGAATATTTTGTGGCATCCATAATTCCCAGGCGGGAAAGGCTTTGGATGCTGAGCAAATCCGTGAACGACGATGAAATCAACATTCCCATCACGCTTTTGGCGCCAAAGGCTTTGCCGATGAAGATGAAGCCAATGATGAACAGGGGGATATTGAGCATAATCATCGCCACACCGCGGGGGACTCCCAGATAGATATTTATCACCTGCGCGATACCCGCCACGCCGCCTGGAGCCATGTTGTATGGCATCAAAAACCAAGAGTAGCCAATGGCAAAAAATATGGCGCCCAAGACGATTCCGGCTATATATTTCACCTCACGTTGGAGGCGCTGTTTTTTGGTTAATTTCTTCATTGTTTCGGTTCTCCTAATTCTTGACGGATTGTCGCCCTCCAGAATAATGGACTTTGCAAGCTAAGTTCGATTAGCCATTGCTTTTCGGACTTTTTGGCTCAAAAAACACAAGGAAAAACAAATGACCATCGACCTCAGATTGGACGGCAACAAACACAGCCGGATACAACTGGATAAAGCCAAATCATTGGCCGAGCTTTTGCGCGGCAGGGACATTCCCACCCGGCGGATTTTGAGCTATAAAATTGACCACGCCACTTATGTCAATGACGAATATATCCCTCAGGGGGACACGCTGGTGGATTGCATCACTTTCAAACACCGCGAGGGAAGCCGGATTTACCACGATTCCGCCATTTTTATCCTCGCCAAGGCGGTTTACAGCCTCTTGGGACCGGGACATAACCTGGTGATTGAACACTCGATTGGCGACGGGGTGTTTTGTGAAGTTTTCGTCGCCGCGCCCTGGACACAGGAAGATTGTGAGAGGGTGAAAAGCGAGATGTGTCGCATCGTGGAGGCGGATATTCCCATCGATAAAATCGCGGTTAAAACCCCCGAAGCGATTTCCATTTTTGAAGAAATGGGACGCCCGGACGTGGTGAAAAACCTTGCCTATCGCTATGAGAAAGAGGTGTTTGTGTATCGCTGTGGGAAGTATTATGACTATTATTTACCACCGCTTGCCGACCACACGGGCATGATTGAGGAATTTGACATCGTTTTCAAGGAACCGGGCTTTGTACTTCGCTTTCCCAGCGGAAAGGATTGTCAATTGGCAGAGCCGTTTGTGTTTCCCGAAAAACTGTTCGCCCTGCATCAGGAACACGATAAATGGCTGAATATCCTGGGAGTTCACAACGTTATCGACGTGAATAAACTGACGGACAATTATGAGATTTCGGATTTTATCCTAGTGGAGGAGGCGCTTCACGAGAAAAAGATTGCGGAAATCGCGGCGGATATCGTGAAACGCCCCGAGGTGAAGCTGATTTTAATCGCGGGACCATCCTCGTCGGGAAAAACAACCTTCGCCAAACGGCTGTCCGTCCAATTGAAGGCATCGAGGGCAAAGCCCATCGTGATTGGTCTGGACGACTATTTTGTGGAAAGAACGCTCACGCCACCCACGGCGGAGGGGGATTTTGATTTTGAATCCATCCACGCGCTGGATTTGGAATTTCTGAACCTTCAGCTCACGCAGCTTTTGAACGGGGAAGAGGTGGTTTTACCCCATTTTGACTTTACCCGCGGACAAAGACGCAGCAGCAACAGCGCCATAAAACTGAAGGACGACGACGTTATCGTGATGGAAGGAATTCACGGTTTGAACGACGAACTGACCGCCGCCATTCCCGCTCATCGCAAGGTAAAAATCTATGTGAGCGCGCTGAATCAGCTCAATGTGGACAATCATAACCGCGTGGCGACCACGGATTGCCGGCTTTTACGCAGGATTATCCGAGACCATCAATATCGCGGTTACACGGCGACGGAGACGCTTCTGCGCTGGCCCAGCGTTCGCGCGGGAGAGGAACGAAACATCTTTCCCTATCAGGAAAACGCGGATTATATGTTCAACAGCAGCCTCACCTACGAACTGGGCGTGATGCGTAAACACGCCTGGAAAATCCTGCTGTCGGTTCCCATAACTTCCGCCGCCTACACGGAAGCGCGCAGGTTGTTGGCGCTTTTGGCGACCTCGAACGACATTCCAGACACGCTGGTTCCCTATAATTCCATCATTCGGGAATTCACCAACGGTTCGATTTTCAGGTATTAAAATGAGCGCAATCAAGATTCTTTCCGACGACGTTCGCAATAAAATCGCCGCGGGTGAGGTGATTGAAAGACCGGCTTCGGTGGTGAAAGAACTGGTGGAAAACGCCATCGACGCCGACGCCACGCTGATTACGGTGGCGGTTGAAAACGGGGGACGGGATTTAATCCAGGTGAGCGATAACGGCCGTGGAATGAGCCCGGATGACGCGCTTTTGGCGCTGGAACGCCACGCCACCAGTAAAATCAGGACGGTGACGGACATCACAAACATCGGCACTCTGGGCTTTCGGGGAGAGGCTTTGCCCAGTATCGCCAGCGTGAGCAACATGACCCTCATCACGCGTGACGCCGACAGCGAACTCGCCACCCAGGTGGATGTGAATTTTGGCAGTATCCGCAAGGTGGGGCAGAGCTCGTCGAACCGGGGAACGAACATCACGGTGAGGGCGCTGTTTAAGGATATTCCAGCGCGGCGAAAGTTTTTACGAACCGCTCGCACGGAATTGGGACACATCTATAAGTATCTGCATTATCAGGCAGTTCTGCATCCTGGAATCGGTTTCAAGCTGATTGTGGATGGCGAGCAAAAGCTTTCCTTCATCGCCGCGGAAAACAGGGAACAGCGCATGGGTGAAGTCTTTGGCTCCGGGTTTTTTCATGACGACCTCATCCGCGTGGAAAGTGAATATGAGGGCTATAGTCTTGAAGGATATATTTTTGGTTTGGAGGAAAGGGCGGAATCGCTGGATGAGGCGCGCTATTGCTTTATCAACGGACGTTTCATCACGGATAAAACGGTTCGCCACGCCATCAAAAGCGCCTATGAACCCTTCATTTTGAAGACCCGCGTTTGGCAAAAGGGGACCACGCCGCCTTACGTTCTTTTTCTGGAAGTTCCACCCCAACAGATTGATGTGAACGTCCATCCCGCCAAACAGGAAGTGAGATTCAGGGAACAGCAGAAGGTTCACGCGCTGGTTCTACAAAGCATCACGGACGCGCTGAATAACTATGAACACGCCAAATTCGCCTCGGCGCGGGAAAAATTTGACCAGGCAAAACGGGTTGAGGAAGCCAGCTTTGTGGAGCGGACGGTGTATGGAAACCGGCTCAATATCCCGCGTTTTTCGGAGTATAAAAAGGAATTTGGCAATCTCTATCAGGATGAGGTGTTTTCAGGCTCGCAAGGTGGGTCAGATGAAGCCAAAACGGCAGATGAGGGCGGTTCTTTACCGGATTTTCTGGGAACGCGAACCGATGAGGACGCGGCTCAGCAGATGGAAATTGAGGGTTTGCCGAGTGAATCGTTCCAATATCGGCTGCTTTTGCAAAGCGAGGAAGATTATATCAATCCCTGGCAGCTTCACAACACCTATATCTTTGTGCAGGTGGAAGATGGGCTTGTTATCATCGACCAACACGCCGCCCATGAACGCGTGGTTTATGAAAAAATCTTGCAGCGTATCCACGGCGCCCCACCCGTGAGACAAAAGCTGATTATCCCGCTGGTAATCGATATTCCGCCCATCATCGCCAGAGAGGTTCGCCATTTGGTTCAGCAAAATCTGGAATATCTGGAAAAAGCGGGCTTTGTTCTCAAACAATTCAGTGGGGCTTCGCTGGTGGTGGAGGAAATACCCGCCGAGCTGGACGATTGGCAGGGCGGAAAGGTTTTCATCGATATTTTGAAACAGCTTGAACAGGAAATCCAAATCAACACCGATTTTCGGGATTCCCTGGCAAAATCCATCGCCTGTAAAGCCTCCATCAAAGCGGGACGGAAGCTCACGCGGCGGGAAATGTTGAATCTCATCAACCAGCTTTTCGCCTGTCAAACACCGTGGTTTTGTCCGCATGGACGGCCTTTAATAGTCAAAATGACGCTGGCGGAATTTGAGAAGATGTTCAAACGGCAGCTATGATTCCACTGGTGACCATCGAAGGGCCAACGGCGTCGGGGAAATCCAGGTTGGCGCTGGAATTGGCAAGTGTTTTGGAAACCGAAATCATTTCGGCGGATTCGAGACAGGTTTACCGCGGGATGGATATCGGCACCGCCAAGGCTTCCAGCGAAGAACAGAAGCGGGTTCCGCATCATTTAATCGACATTGTTGAACCCTCCGAAAGCTATAATGTGGGCAGATTTTGCGTTGACGCCGCGAGGGAGATTGAAGCGCTGTGGAGCCGGGGGAAGATTCCGTTAATTTGCGGGGGGACAGGGCTTTATGTGAATGCCTTGTTCACGGGGCTGTTTGAGGAAATTGAGGTTCCGCCGGAGCTGAGGGAAGGTTTGAGTCAACGTTTACAGAGCGAGGGTTTGGAAGTTTTGTATGATGAACTCACAAGGACTGACCCCGGTTTTGCCGCCAAAGTGAGCGTGAATGACAGGCAGCGGGTTTTGAGGGGTTTGGAGGTGTTTTTGGCGTCTGGAATCAGCATCAGTGAACACTGGCAAAAACAAAGCAGAAAAGAGGCTTACACGGCTTTTCGTATCCTCATCAATCCGCCACGGGAGACCCTGTATGAACGCATCAACGCCAGGGTTTTACAAATGTTGGAAAATGGGCTCCTGGAAGAGATTAAGACGCTGTTCGCGCGCGGTTTTGGACCTGAATCACCCGGTTTGAACAGCGTTGGCTACAAGGAATATTTTCCCCACCTCCTGGGAAGCGCGCCCTTGCAGGATTGTGTGGAACTGGCTGCGCAACATACACGTAACTACGCCAAACGTCAGTGTACCTGGTATCGCAAATATTGGTTCGATTTGACATTAGCCTCGCCTGAATGTATTATATCAGAAATCGCCTCCCAAATCGAGGCGTGGCAAAAAACAATTCAAACGAGGTAAACCATGCAACAGGTAGCCAAAGTATTTGACTTATATATCAACGAGGATGAGGTCCTCTTGGAAAGCGAAAACTGGCCGCAACAGGAAGAGTTTCAACCGCTTGCGCATGCTTTCAGCCAGGTTTTGGACCGCTATTTACTCTTTTATAAAGCCCGGGAAGCGGGTGTGAACATCACTGAGGAAGAATTTGATGAGGAATTGATGTTGACCCTGGAGGACATGGATGAGGCGCCCCAAAGCGAGCAACAGACGCGGGTTATGGAAAACCGTGTCCGCCAGCGGGTTATGATTCGCAAATATGTTCATCAGATTACGGAATTGGCGGTGGATGTGACGGACGAGGAGCTTTTGGCGCTCTATCAAGACCAGGAGGAATCCTTCTATTCACCGGAATCCGTGAGGGCTTCACATATTCTTTTCCGTGCGGATAAACCGGAGGCGGAAGCCAAAGCGAGGGAAATCAGGGCTAAAATCCATAACGCGGAAGATTTTAACAATATCTGTCCCAACCTTTCGGACTGTCCCAGCGGAGCGCGGAAGGGAGACCTGAACTGGTTTTTCCGCGGGCGGGTGATTAAGGAAATCGAGGATGTGGCTTTCGCTTTGGAGCCGGGTCAGGTGAGCGAGGCTTTTAGAAGCCCCCACGGCTGGCATATCATGTTGGTCACAGACAAAAAAGGGCGGGAAAAGCTTTCTTTTGAAGAGATTAAGGACAGCCTGAAAACTCAGCTCATCCAGCTTAAAAAGGAATTTATCCTCATCCGCCACGTGAAAGACCTGCGTCAGGAACTGAGCTCTGGTATTCAGATTCTGGACAGCAGGTTCAGCCTCTCCCAAGAATAAGATTCATTCAACAGCCAAGGCGAGGACCTCGCGTTTGAGGTCCTCCTCCTGAGCTTGAGTGAAAGGCTTGCGCCCTTTCAGGTTAAAACTTCCCTCAAATCTCCCCGGACGTCCACGCATTACGCGTATTTCATCTCCCAAACATATTGCCTCACTGATGTCGTGGGTCACCAAGATGATGCTTAACTTTAACTCGCTGGCGATATCTTTAAGCCAGTTTTGAAGTTGGAGCCTGGTGATGGCGTCCAGGTTGGCGAAAGGTTCATCCAAAAGCAGGAGTTGGGTTTCCATCATACAGGTGCGCAGGAAGGCAGCCCGTTGACGCAAGCCGCCTGAAAGCTGGTAGGGGAGATGGTTGATGTGTTTTTCCAAACCGAAGACGGGGAGGAGGCTGTAAACGCGGTCTTTGGCGCGTTTGAGGTCGCTCTTTCGGATTTTGGCCGGAATGAGGGCGTTTCCAAGCACATCCAACCAGGGTAAAAGCAGGTCATCCTGGGGCATATAACCCAAGAGGCCGCTCTTGCCGGTGATGTCTTCGCCGCGGAAAAAGATGTTGCCTTTATCGGGGTTGGAGATGCCAGCCAGGAGTTCCAGGAAAGTACTTTTTCCACAGCCGCTGCTTCCCACCACGCAGATGAATTCGCGCTCCGCCATTTCGAAATCCACCCCTTCCAGGATGAGTTGGGGCTGTTTGTTCAGCAAAAAGGTTTTGGCAAGACCGCGGGCGCTGAGGATGGTTTGGTTCAAGGCAAATACTCGTTTGTGAAGGCTTCCAGGGGGTTCACGGCGAGGCGGATGATACGTTTTTCATACATCCAATCCGCGAAGCGTTTCCAAATCTGGGGGTCCTGTTGTCCCCAACGCTGGGCGTCGGCTTGGAACTCTTTACCCAGAAAATCCAGGCTGGCATGGACAAGCTCTTTATCCAGTTCTGGAACGGCTTTCAGCATCAAATCCGCCGCTTTTTTGGGCTCTTTGATACAGAGCTCGTAACCGCGGGTTGTGGCGACCAGAAAGTCTTTCATCAGTTGTGGTTCGGAGTTTGCCAAAAAGTCGCTGGTGATTAACACCGGGGTGTAAAAATCGAAGATGGGGTCGATGTCCTTGGCGGGGATGAAATTGATTTCTACGTCGGTGAGCTGGGCGCGGATTCCGTCCCAACCAAAGAAAATCCACTCCACATCGGCATCTCGGCCAATGGTGGAAAAGAAATCGTAAACCCCGGAAACCACCGTCAGGCTGTCCATATTCGCGCCCGCGCCACGCATCACCTGGCTGAGGACTTCGAGCTCGGAAGGCCAGCTTGAGCTGCCGTAGCGTTTACCAATGAAATCCTTGGGGGACGTGATGTTAGAGCTTTTCAGCGAGGCAAATCCGGAGCTGTTATGTTGGATGACGGCGGCGATGGATTTGATGGGCAGGCTTTCCGAGCGGGCGATGGTGACACTTTCCTGGTAGCTGAAGCCAAATTCAGCCTGACCGGACGCCACAATCTTTTCCGCGGTATTTTCTCCGGGTTGGATGATTTGCACATCAAGCCCCAGTTCTTTGTACCAGCCCATTTCTTTGGCGGCGTAAACGCCAGCGTGGTTTGTGTTTGGCGTCCAATCAAGCACCACGCGGACTTTTCTCAATTTCGGTTCGGAGCGATTGGTTTTGCAAGCTCCAAAAAAGAAGAGGAAGGGTAATAATAGGAAAGTAAGTGTCCTAATTTTCATTTTATTTCTCCATGTTAATTAAAGCAATATCTAAGCTCTGGGATGATACATCCTATGTGTTTCAATCAGATGGCTGATGTCAACGTGGGTATAAATCTGAGTGGTGTTCAGGCTGGAATGACCCAACAGAACCTGTACGATTCGGAGGTTGACTCCGCCTTCCAGGAGGTGGGTGGCGAAGCTGTGACGGAAAGTGTGGGGTGTGATTTTTTGTTTTAAACCCGCTTCCAATGCCGCCTGACGCAGGATTTTCCAAAAACCCATGCGGGTCAGTTGGTCGCCGCGGTTGTTCAAAAAGAGGACGTCGGTACGTTTGAACCCCATCAGCGCGGGTCGGGATTGGGAGATGTAATCTTTGAGGAGCTTTTCCAGGCTGTCGCCAAAGGGTACGAAGCGTTGTTTGGAGCCTTTTCCCCTCACCAGGAGGCTTTGGTCGGCGAAATTGACATCATAAAGGGTGAGCCCCAACAGTTCGGATACCCTCAGTCCGCATCCATACAGCGTTTCCAGCATGGTTTTGTTTCGTCTTTCGAGGCTGGTTTCCAGGGGGAGTCCATCCAAAAAGCTTAGCATGGTGTCCACGTCCAGAACGTCCGGCAGGTGTTGGGAAGGCTCGATTTTAATCACTTTTTCAAAGTCCACGTTTATGGGTCCAGAGTACTCGCCCATCCAGGTGAAAAACTGTTTCAACGCCACTCTTTTGCGAGCCACAGAGTTATTGGTGAGTCCGGTTTCGCTGATTTCAATCAGATATTTGTTGATGTGTTCCGCATTATATTTCACGGGGTCCAGGCTTTCCCAAAACAGGAAATCGCGGACATCCCGGCGATAGCTTTCCACGCTGTTTTCCGCCAAGCCTTTTTCCACTTTCAGATGGAACATAAAACCGTTTAACAGGCTGGTGAGCTTGGGGGTAAGGTCAGTCAGTGGCTTGGTAGTTGGGCGATTCTTTGGTGATGTTGACATCGTGGGGGTGAGATTCCCTCAACCCGGCTCCGCTGATTTCGATGAATTCGGCTTTTGAGCGCAGTTCCGCCAGGTCTTTGGCGCCGCAATAGCCCATTCCGCTTCTGAGGCCGCCGGTGAGTTGGAACAGGAAATCGGTGAGCGGACCCTTGTAGGGAACCATGCCCTCAATACCTTCCGCCACCAGCTTTTTTTCCTCGGCGTTTTCCTGGAAATAGCGGTCGCTACTACCCTGACGCATGGCGCCGATGGAGCCCATTCCGCGGTAGCTTTTGAAGCGGCGACCGTTGTAAATGATGAATTCACCGGGGCTTTCGTCCGTTCCAGCCAAAAGGGAACCAATCATCGCGGCAGCCGCTCCTCCCGCCAGGGCTTTCACGATGTCTCCGGAATATTTGATTCCGCCATCCGCGATGAGGGGAATACCCGCTTTGGAGGCCTGTTCGGCGCAGTCCATCACGGCGGAAAGCTGGGGAACTCCGATTCCCGCAATCACGCGGGTGGTACAGATGGAACCGGGGCCAATACCCACTTTCACCGCATCAGCGCCGTTATCGATGAGGAATTTTACGGCCTCGGCGGTGGCGACGTTTCCAGCCATCACATCCACGTTACAGCAGGCTTTGAGCTTGTTCAGGGCTTCGCCAATTTTGGCCTGGTGGCCGTGGGCGGTGTCGATTACAATCAGGTTAACATCCTGGCGCACAAGCTCCTGAGCGCGTTCCAGCCAGTCGCCGGACACCCCCACAGCGGCTCCAACGAGAAGACGGTTTTGGCTGTCCTGGACGGCGTCTGGATAGCTGATTCGTTTCATCATGTCCCGCACGGTGAGCATACCCACCAAACCGAAATCCTCGGTTACAATCAGCAGTTTTTCGATGCGGTGTTTTTGAAGCAGAGCGACGCGCTCTTCCTCGCTGGCATCCTGAGAAGCCGTGATGAGCCGCTCTTTGGGGGTCATCAGGTCTTTCACCAATCGCGTGTCATCCGTCTCAAAACGGATATCCCGGCTGGTGAGAATACCCACCAAGCGACCGTTTTCCATCACGGGGAAACCGCCTACGCGGTGTTTTTCGCGCAATTGATGAACCTTTGCCAAGCTGTCTGTGGGAGCCAAAGTGTAGGGATTTGTGATGAGGCCGCTTTCGGCGCGTTTCACACGGCGAACTTCCTCGGCTTGTCTTTTGATGGACATATTTTTGTGGATTATGCCCAAACCGCCTTCACGAGCCATCGCAATCGCCATCTGAGCTTCCGTCACGGTGTCCATGGCGGAGCTTAAAATGGGGATTTTCAGCCCCAAATTCGCGGTTATCTTTGTTTCCAAAGACACCTGGGACGGCAACACTTTGGAATGTTGAGGCAAAAGCAACACATCATCAAAAGTGTAGGTTTTACGGATTGTTTTCTTCATCCTGAACTTCCTTTAAAATCCAGAAAAAGCTTTGCGATATGGATGTCAAGAAATTTTGTGTATGCACAGGGCGGGACGAAGGAAATTATGAGGTAATAGAATTCATTAAGATGTTTGTTATTCAATACCAAACTGCCTTTTAAGAGCCTGGGAGGTAGGAGGAATCAGCCGGCGTTAATCAGATAAATTTGCCCCTTTCTTGGCTGCCGCCCTTAGTATTCCTTATGTTTGAAAAGCAAACTTATGGTAGATATAGACTTCGAGCCTTGAGGGTGAGTTTACAGCAGACTCGTTCTAATATATGATGGAAGCTTGATAGTTTCATTAGCTTGGCGCTGAGATGAAAAGATGGAGGTTTCCGTGAAAAAGGTGATGAATTCTGGTGACGATAAATGTATCCCGGATATGAAGCATAAGTCTAAAACCAGCGGCTTGTTAGCGCTTGTAACGGTGTTTGAAAAATCAGGTTTCCGGTTTGTGAAAAAGATGTGGAAAGAAAAAAGTGCTTGACCAAAATGAGTAGCCCGGGCTTTTATGAATGTAATTTGAAAACCGCTTTGACGGGGATGAAAACATGAAAAAGTTAGTTTTGATATTTACGCTTCTGGTGTTGGCAGTTTGGGCAGTTGCGATACCGGTGGAAACCGGGTCTCTGCGCAATTTCCTGATGGGCTCGGAGCCCGCCTGCGCATATGACAATTGGATTTCACACATCGCGGAGGGGATAGCCATCCCGAATTATAATCTCTACGCGCCCTACGACAGGCAGACCAACGGTTTTGGCGATTTTCGCCTGCCCACAACGAGCGACTTGCTTTGGTGGGGGAATATGGCTGATTTATTTATGGCTGAGGATTTTGATGGAGCCCAGGCCGTCATCGACGACCATGAAGCGCCTTACGAGATTGTTCAATTCAATTGCACCGACCTGAACCGCACTTTCTACATCCTGCGTGAGATTCCGGATATGTCCTTTCACGACGACAACGGCACACCGCTTGACCCCTACGACGATGAGTTTGGCGCCTTCACCTATGGCTGGGGAGTTTTCATCTACAATCCCAACGCCAGCAGACCCATCATTGTGACCGTTCCGCATCCCTGTGACGACTTTCCCACCCCCGCCATGGGCTATGAAGCTCTGAAAACCTGGGACGCCAGTTGGCTGATGATTAACGGCGCTTGCAGGGAAGTCCGCTGGACAAATGTGGGGACATACACAAACGCCAAATCGCTTTCCGACGCTTTACGCAATCCCGCCCATCCCTTCAACACCATCTACAAGAAATCCGCCGATACCATCAGGGACAAATTTGGCCAGCTCGAATTTTCCGCTCAGATTCACTCCTATGACTGGAACCGGCATCAAGGCTATGCGAATTGTCAGATTTCGGCGGGAAATCCGCGTCCCTGTCCCACTCTGCCCATCCGGGATCTTTCCCCACTGAAGCGCGATTTAATCAATATGGGACAGCATCTCATGATTCCCGCCAATACCATCGGCTATCATGAAGATGTGTATCTGAACGATTTTTACAGCGTCAACTACCAGCTTTACGATTTCATTTTCGACGATGGCGAACACAGCTATTCAGTGAACAACGAGATTGACCTGCCCGCCTACGTTCAAAACCTGCACATGATTTACACCCAGGCGGGAACGAATCAGTATGATGTTTACGACCCATTTTTCCATCTGGAAATGGACGAATTGCCGAATTGTTATGAGGAAACAGAGCATAACTACCACTGGTTCTACGGTTATGACGCCGCCAGCAGAACCTGGGACATGGAAAATCTTTTCACCCGCTTCATCGAGTATTATGGACGCTGGATTGAGGATTTGGAGCCCATCCTGGCGGATATGTTTGCCATGAACGATGGCTACACGCCTCCAGTTCCGCAAAATTTGCAGGTGCACAATCAATCCCTCACCACCGTGACCCTTTCCTGGGAAAAAAGCCACGGTTATGATTTTGACAGCTATGAAATCCTGTATGCCACCGAAGCCATTGGTGAAAACAACTATCAGATTTGGGACAGGGAAAACACAGCTCTGCTAGCCTCACCGGATTGCGAGATGGTGACCGTCACAGGTCTTTCAAATTCCAGCCCCTACCATTTTTCCATCCGGGCTCGCGACAAGAACGACAATATTTCCGGGTTATCAAACGAGGTAAACACCGTTTTGGCGCCTGCCAACGTGACCAATTTTTGGGCTTGGGGCTTGGATGGTGAGGTGCGCCTGTATTGGAACGTGAACGGCCAGATGCAAAACCAGGGCTTCAAAATTTATCGCCGGGATGGAGCGGGAAACTATAACCTGCGGGATTCCTGGCAAAACAATCCCAGCCTCTCCAACCCCACCGGGTCGAGCTTTGAATGGTGGGATACAGAGGTGGAATTCGGCGTGGATTACAGCTATATGATTAGCAGCACCAACACCGGCGGCGGTGAGTTTTTCCACAACTATCCAGTCGGGGCGATGCCTCTGCCCATCCACAGCCTGAAAATCCAAAACGTCAGCGAAACATTGAGCGACGAAGCCTTTTTTGGCTGCAATCCCTACGCCACGGATGGACAGGACAACTATTGGGACCAGACAAAATCAAATCCCGGCACTTCCGCCCACGTGTGGATTGCTTTTTGGGAAGCGGGCTGGGGCAATAATGGCACTCAACTGGGCAGGGAAGTTCTGGGGTATTTCGACACCGATTCGCAGATGAAAAGCCTTGTTGTTCGCACCCGCAGCAACCAAACCGGAACCCTGAGAATCACGGCTTCAGACGATTTTAACCGCACCGAAAAGCTTTATCTTCTGGATGGTTCCACTTACCATAACCTGCTGGAATCTCCGTATGAATTCAATAACACCAGTTCCACAGTCAGGCAGATGACCCTGTTTTGGGGGAATCTGCAGCCGCGAACCATCATTGGCTCGAAAGACAACATGGTTTATCAGGGCGGCGACAACGTGAGCTTTCTTTGGAACTATCAATATCCGTTCCTGATTGAGCATTGCGAAATCCGTGTGGTTTGTGCCACCGACAGCATCGTTCTTTCGAACAACATTCCCTCCACCCAAAGCAGCTACACCTGGAATCTGCCCTACGCCATCGAAGAGATGCAGGATTGCCGTTTTGTGGTTGAAATCACCTCGGTGGACGGGGTTGTGAGCCGTTATGTATCAAATTACCGCTTTTCCATTTTACCCAAGATGATTTTAGCATACAACGAGCCTGGATTGAAAATGCGATCGAACCCCTGGCCGAATAGAATACTGAGTTTCGATGAGATTTTCGGTCCTTCTCTCGGCTGGGAAATGGGTCCCTCGGGAGATTGGGTTCCCTCCGACGGGTTTGAATTTAATACCGCAAATTGGGTTCAAAGCGACGATGTGAGCTTTTTCAGCAGCATCGACGCGATTCAGAAAACCACCTGGTTTCATGACCTGCATCCCGGTTGGAATTTCATCCCCAACCCGCATCTTTGCAGCTACCGCTTGGAGGACCTGAGTTTTGCCCTGGGCGGTCAGCACTATCTTTTCAGCGAAGTTTTGGCGCATGATTTGGTTTCTCCGGGGGTTTTTGTGTTCCGTGATGGGGATTATGAGCTTGTCCAACAGATTGAGCCTTGGGAAGGTTTTTTACTGCATTATAACGGCACGATGGAACTGATGCCTCAGATTCGTTTTTATCCATTTTTCAGCGGACCAGCGATGCTCTTGCCACCCGCGGATTACACTCTTAAAATGAGTCTCGATAATGCGATTCCGGGAAGCCTGGAACTTGGTTTACACCGTTTTGCCACAGAGGGGCTGGACCCCAGATTGGATTATCCCCGCGCGCCAAATCCACCTGTAGCGGGACATTCAGCCGTTTGGCTCCATTTTGCTGACGCGGAAAATGGCTTGGTGACCCAGGAGCTTTTCAGCGAATATCGCGTTCCTTTCACCGAAGCAGACCAGGAAATGTTTTTCAACATCAAGCTGCAGGCCGCCACAACCGAGCCACATCATTTCCATTTTGAAAGCACTGGGGGCGAGGATGATTGGCAGTTTGTGTTGGTAATGAACGATGAACCCCACTATTGGAACGGCACGGAGCCGATTGTCTGGACGCCGCCTGAATCGGGAATACACACTGGCTACATCCTCTTGAGAAATTTCACCGTGGGTGTGGACGACCTCGTGCTGAGCCCCATTTCAGGTTTTTCAGCCTATCCCAATCCCTTCAATCCTGACGTGAGAATCGCCTTCAATCTGGCTGTCGGCGATGATATTGATTTGAACATCTACAACCTGCGCGGCCAGAAGGTCAGAACCCTGCAGAAAGGAAAACTGAGCGGCGGTAACCACGTTTTGCGCTGGGACGGTCGGGACGACAATGGTCGCGGCGTGGGAAGCGGAATCTATTTCGCTCGCATCCAGAGCAAAAAGGAAACGCGCACCATCAAGCTGACCTTGATTAAATAAAAGTTCATACTTAAAAGAAACCGGATGGAATCCAAATCAAAGGCTCCATCCGGTTTTTGATATATTTCCGGTCTTGTTTTTTAGAGGCTAATCCAATTTCAAGCCCAGTTCATCGCTCATGATATCGATATCTTTGCGCAGGCGGGGGGTGATGGGCACACCCAGCCGCCTCACTTCCAACTCGTTTTCATATTCCTTTTCGCCTGCCACCCAAATACGTTCGTGTCCCGGCATCTTGCGTGAGTTTTGCAGTTCCCGACAGATGGCGCGCTGGTTTTTTTGAAATCATCCAGCTCGGTGAAAAAGTCGATGTTTATGGCGAGGAAAAAATGTCCCAGGCGATAGGGCGCGGGTTTTCCATCTTTATCCTTGCCCAAAAGCTGGTTCATGAAGCTGCCATTTTGCAAGGCGGCGCAGAGGATTTCCACCATCGTGGAAAGCCCATAGCCCTTGTGACCGCCGCTGAGCTCATCATTTCCACCGATGGGCAGAAGTGACGCCGTTTGTCGCACCAAATCCACCAACAGGCGTTCGGTATCAGTGTGTGAATTTCCCTCCAAATCAATTGCCCAGCCGGCGGGCGTTGGTTTTTCTTCACGGGCAAACTGTTCGATTTTTCCCCTCTGGCTGATGGAGGTGGCGGCATCATAAATAAAAGGGAAATCGAGGTTTGTGGGCGCGCCGAAACAAATTGGATTCGTGCCCAAAAGCGGCTGAACACCATGGGTGGGGCAGACCGAGGGACGCGCGTTGGAAAAAATCAGGCCAATCATATCCGCGTCACACGCCATTTTAGCGTAATATCCACAAATGCCAAAATGGGTGGAATCTCGCACCGCCACGGCTCCCAGGCCATATTTCCCCGCTTTTTTGATGGCGTTTTGCATGGCTCGATGGCCCACAACGTGTCCCATGCCGTGATTTCCGCTCCAAACCGCGGTGGCATATTTATCCCGCAAAACTTCAATCTCTGTGAGGGGATTCTGAATCCCAGCCCGGATGCGGTCATAATACATTTTCAGGCGGCCGATGCCGTGTGATTCGATTCCTCTCAGGTCGCTGGTGATGAGGATATCCGCGCAGATTTGGGCATCCTCTTCCGGCACCCCGATACGGGTGAAAACATTCTGCATAAAGCGTTTAAGGGTTTCAAAAGGCAGGCGTTCCATGTTTTTCCTCAATTTTCTGATTTACTTTTTGGGAAGCGTCACCGCGCGCAGGGGTGGGAAGCCATTAAAATTCACCGAGGAATAGCTTCGGGTATAAGCGCCGGTGGTGAAAATATAGATGCGGTCACCAGGTTTGGTGTTTTCCGGCATTTGATATTTGTAGTTTTCATACATGATATCCATGCTGTCGCAGGTGGGACCCGCCAGGATAATCTCGTCGGCAAGACCTTCCCGCTGAAAATAGATGGGAAACTTGATGGATTCATCGATGGTTTCAATCAAACCGCCAAATTTTCCCACATCCAAAAACACCCATTTATAGAGGTTGTTCTTTGCCTTGGTGGCGATATTAACAATTTCCGCAACCATGACCCCGGCATCCGCGACCAGCGAGCGCCCAGGCTCCATCACAATCTGAGGGATATGGTCGCCAAAGTCTTCCTGGATAAAACGATAGATTTCCCTGTTATAATCTTTGATGGACAGGGATGGGTCCACATAGCTGGCGGGATAACCGCCGCCCAAATTAATCATCTGAAGCTCGATTCCTTCTTCCAAAACCGCGTCATAGAGATATTTGGTGCGGGCAATGGCATCGTCCCACTGACCGATGTCGCGCTGTTGCGAACCAACGTGGAAGGAAACCCCCCAGGGGATGAGTCCCAGCTTCGGGGTTTTGAGAATGAGGTTGTAAATCACATCCGGGTGAGCGCCAAACTTTCTGGTAAGCGGCCAGTCGGCACCGGTTCCCTCCGTCAGCAGACGATAATAAACCTTTGACCCCGGGGCGTTTTCAGCGATATTGAGCAGGTCGTTTTTGCTGTCTGTAACATACAATTTCACGCCTTTTTCATAAAAATAGCGGATGTCCCGGGCTTTCTTGATTGTGTTTCCAAAGCTCATTCTTTCCGGCGAAATCCCCAGCCGCAGAAGCTGGTCAAGCTCGAAAACCGAAGCCACATCAAAGTTTGAACCCAGGGAGTCCAACAGCAAAATCACCTCATCCATGGGGTTGGCTTTCATGGCATAATAAACTTGCAAATTTGGAAATCCTCCCACCAATTCCTGATATTTTTCTTTGATGATATCCAAATCCACGATTAGAAGCGGGCTTTCCTGGGTTTCGGCAAAGCGCCGAAAGCGCTCGAAGCGCTCAAGCTTCATATAGCGCTCGATGTTGAAGCTGTATTGTTCCTTGTACATTTTATATCCCTTTTTCCATGGTATAATGTTTAGTATTCAGGGCGGCCATAGCTGCTGCGCCCCAAGTCCTGCCTGAATTTTGGGGAAAATATACTGTTTGGGTTTTCCTTCAGAAATTCCCGCGCCAGGCGTTGGGCGCTTTCACCCTCGCTGAGGGTAAGTTTCAAATAGGCGGCATATTCCGCGCTGAGCGAATCTTCCCACTCCCTGTCCAAGAGCTGCGCTGCCCTCTGGTTTTCAGCCAGCATAATGGCCCATTCAATCGCCAGGCTCAAAATCTCCTCATCCTGGGAATCCTCAAATACTTCCAGCAAGGTTTCCACCGCCGCGGGGTCACTCAACATCATCTGGCGGATGGCTTTGTGGAAGTTTTCCAAGGGTTCGGCTTCCAGCCCCAAACTGAACATCATGAAATAGATGGCGTCATTCACGTAAACCCCACCGGGATACCGGATTACATATTCGTTCATCAGGCTGTCCGCCACCTCGATGTTTCCGCTGAGCAGTTCCACGTTGAAACGCAGGTAATCCCGTGTTTCCAAGTGTCGAACCTCGCTGATTTCATCCAGTTTTTTCAAGGCTTTTTCATACTCCTCATCAATCATCATGAGCCGGATTAGCGCCAGGTCGATGTTTTGAAGGTCATAGGCGGTGGAGCAAAACCGACGCGCTTCGCCATACCAATATGCCGCTTCCTGGGTGTCAAGTTGCAGCGCCAGCAGATTATCCGCCATCAATCGGCGCGCGTTCAGGTTGATGCCCTTGCGTTGGTAGTTCTTCCGGTCCAACATCAGCGAATCCGTCACCACAGCCCGCAGCAGGCTGTCGGTTTCAACATGGTGAGAGTTGCGAAAATGGATCAGCGCTTGGCGAAACCGGTAGTCATTACGGTCCACCACATCCTGGCTGATTTGCTCAAGCCAGGCAAATGACGCCAGCGCCACGTCGTCGTTAAAAGCTTTATACTGCTGGTCTGCGAAGTTCAAAAGCCTGTCCTGAGGCAGGGATTTAAACACTTCCAAAGCTTCCGCCTCCCTTTTTTGGGAAACCAGCGCGTTGGCGTAAAGTTCAAGAATGATGGGGCTTGAGCTTCTCTGCGCAAAATCCCCAATGGCGTCGATACTGCCGGGGTCCTCTGTTAATATGGTTTTACATTGATTGTTCACAAAAAAGAGATTGCCGGGGTTCTTTTGCAAAAACGTGAGATATTCCTGCAGGGCGAGGTCAAAGCGGCGATAGTTCAGCGCCGCGTTCGCCATTTCCAGCCTAAATAGTTCAGGGTTATTTCGCTTTTCGCGCGCCTCCTGATAAAGCTCCAAAACCCGGTCATAAAACCCACGCCGTTCAAAATAAGACGCAATAAGCCGATAGGTATTTTCCGCGTAACCCAATCTTTGCAAATGCGCCTGACTCAGTTGCCAAGCGTCATCTGGCCTGCCCTGCATCACCCGCAAAAGGATTTCCTGTTCGCTGGCTTGGTTCACGGGCAAAATTCGCCTGTGTTTGCTTAAAAGATTGTCCGCCTTATCCGTCTGAGCGGTTTGAAAATAGATGCTCAGAAGCTGAAACACGCTGTTTGAATCGTCTGGAAACTTCTCCAAAATCTCCAAAAACAGCTTTTCCGCCTCGGCATACTGGCGCTGTCCCAGATGTTGATAGGCTTGTTGGCTCAGGATATCGCGTTCGTTGTATTGAGCCAGGATGGGCAGCACCAAAAACAAGAGCGGCAAAAGAATTAAAAGCTTTTTCATTCGTTGAGCAGCTTCAGATATTTCAGGATAACCTGTTGATACGCGGGCGGGAAGGAGCGATATGAATCCTCCAACATCGCTTTGCGGCGCAGGGCTTCATAATTCACATCCGCTGGAGCCTGACGCAGGGAAGGGTCACCGCTTTCAGCCTGGCGGCGTTCGCTGTGTTCGCGCTTGTTGATGGAACGCTGGGCATCCAAAAGGCGCGAAATGATGTTTTCCTGGCGTCGCAAGAGGTCTTGGGAAAGTTGGTTGTTGCGCAGTTGACGAGCCACGGCTTCGGCTTCCTCGATGATTTGCTTGATGGCATTCCCCTGTTTTTGGGCTTCGGGATTGTTTTGCAAAGCCCGCTTCAGGTTTTCCGCCAGACGTTCCTGGTCGGCAGCTAGTTTTTGAACCTGGCGCTGCATCCCGGCGTCCATCCTTCCGCCCTGTTGTTGCAATTGCATCATCAGTTGTTCTGAAAGGATACTCATCGCCATCTGTTCCTCACTCATCTGACTCAGCATCTGCATCAAAGATTGCATTCCAGAGCCGCTTCCAGAGCCCGCGCTGGGGTTGTTCAGGGTCTGCATGAGGTCGTAAACCATCAGGTTCAAGCCCTTTTGGATGACCTCCAGTTGTTGGGGAATCTGGTTATACTGCATTTCGGAAACATTTATGAATATATCACGATAACCCTTGTTTGTGTCCGTGAGGTCCATATAAAACTTGGGAGGCAGAAACATCGTCACCTGCGGAACGCTGAAAAGACGGTTCAAAGAGACTTGCAAGCCTTCATATTGAGCGATGAGGTCGTTCACAATAATGTAGGGGTCACCGCCAAAACGGCCTCGCAGCGTTTCATGCTGTTTGGAAAAGATTAACAGCTCGCGGATGGCTTTTTGCATCGCGGAACTCACTTCCTGCATGCTTCCACCGCCCATGCTGTTTTTCATTTCACCCAGGCGTTTGGTGTATTGTCTCATCTTTTCCAAGGCTTTGGATTGGGACTGGCTGGATTGGGAACGCTGATTTTGCTGGAGCTGTTGCTGGCTTTGCTGCATGTGTTTCTGAAGCTGACCATTTTTCATATCCTGCTTCAGCTCTTTCATCTCCTGTTTCAATTGTTTGTCTTTGCTTGAATCCAAAAGTTTATCCGCTTCATCCAGCGCCTTTTGCAGGTCATCCAGTTTTTTGGCGATATTTTCCTGTTCCCGCGCCAGACTTTGAGCATCCTCTTTCATATTGCCGGTTTTGTCTTGAAGCGAGCTTTGGGCTTTTTCCATTTCCTGGGCAATCTGCAGAGCTTTTTCCAGAGCCTGTTCTTTTTTGATGCTTTCCAAAAGCTGGAGGGTCTGATCAATCTTTTTACTGAAATCATCCATGGAGAACTTCATGTTTTCCATGGCTTTACGCAGCTCTTCGGGATTGAGTTGCATCAAAGCCTGTTCAAATTTACTCATCGCCTCATGCAGTTCTTCCGTGCTGATTTCCTGCATCAGCTCTTGGATACGCTGCATTTTATCCATGGTTTCCTGGGAGATGGCGTCGTTTTTCTGCAGACGGTCAATCAGCTTTTGATAGTCCTCGGCAACGTCTTCAACCTGTTGGCTCAGTTGCTGTTGGGTATCCAGCATCTGCTCCAGTTGTTTTTTATCCTCCCACTTTATCTCATCTTTATTCAAAAGTTCCCGGCGTTTTTGTTCAAAATCCTTTTGCAGGTCACGGGATTCCTGCAGCGCCGATTCCAAATCTCCCGCCCGCAGTTTTTCCTGACGCTCCATTTCCTGATAAATCTCGGCGATGGTGGGATAGCGAGCCTTGTATTTCGCGGATTGCGCGCTCTGGCGGTCTGGGGAATTGTCATGCACCTGAGCCCAATAGGTGACCGCGTCTCCGGGCAAAAGCCCATAAGGTTTCAGGTCAAACACATAATCCAGAGTGAAAAGCTTGGATGTGATGAGCGAACTGAGCAACTTGGATTGGGCGGGTTTGTCGTTTATCTGATAATGCAGGCTCAGGTCGCGCAAACCAAAATCATCACTGGCGGTGATAATCAGCGGCAAGAGCAGGCTTTGGTCCAAAAGCGTGTCTTCTCCGGGGAAGATGATATTCACCTCGGGAACGTTGTCTGGAATCACGTTAATCGTCTTTTCTTCCGGCTTGGATTTTCTGCCCAAAAAGTCCGTGAGCTCCAGCCACCAGGTCTTGGAATTGATAACGGTTAACCTGGTACTGAACCGGTTTTCTCCCGCTTTTTGCATATTTTGGGAACTGCCGTCGGAAAAACGCATCACCGCGCTTTCCACCGGGATATTCGTATCCAGGGAAAGGATTACCTGGGTATGTTTATAAGCCTCGATGTTGCCATAACTGAGGCTGTCTCTGCGTTCTCCCAAGCCGGTATGGCTGGGATATTTATAGAGCAATCCCCAATTCCGCGCGAAAGGCTCATCCAGGCAGACCGCCTTGTAAACCGGGCTTTTCGCCACCTCGTTTTCAACGTAGTATTCGATGGTGTTTTCCAAAGCGGGAAAGTTGTAGGAAAAATCGGTCAAAACCAATTCCCGCCACTGTTTGTCCCAGCGGTAGAACAGCCTGTGTTTCAAGCGTTTATCCGGGTTCAAAACCTTGATGATGAGCTGTTGACCCTTACCCAGGGTCACATTTCCAGGGCTGAGCTCGATGGTGGATTTATATTGGATGGCTTCGGCTTTCATACCCTTGAATTGTTTCATGGCATAGCGAAAATCGTCCCAGGAAAGAGCCCAAACGCTCACAATCCCCACCAAAATGAACAGCAAAATGAACCACTGATTGGGCCCAAAGAGACGTGGCAGCTTGTATTTGGAGCCTTCCAACCGCTTCTGGGCCTGTTGAGCCAAAAGTTCCAGAACCCCTTCGTCTTCCTGTTGCTGATTCAGCTCAAAGAGGTTTTGATAGAGATCGTCTTCATGCGGGGTCTGGTGGTCCAGCCAACGCGCTGTGAGACGATTGTCAAAAAAAGCCCTGAAGGCATGATAGATGAGGAAAACAATGGCGCCGGCGGCAAAAACCCGCAAAAAATAGTTCAGCCAAACCAGCAGGGGAGATTGCGCCGGGCTGTTCAGCCACACCAAATAGTAGGCGTGAAGAGCCACAACGAGGCACACCACCGCCACCATCAAGGCGCGCATGATGACCTGCAGATTCAAGCCCCGCTTAAAGTTATGCAATCTACGAAAAAACTCGTTCATCCTTGTCTTCCTTTCCAAGCCTAAAATTCAAGACACCTCGTTTTTCGTCAACCACAATTTGGCTTTTCCGTCCATAAGCCACTCTGATTCGCCCTTGACCCTGGCTCGGCAGTAACTTTGGTATACTTCATTATCATCCCCTGAAAGAATAGGGATGTTCGAGAGGCATCAGGCAGTTACTCTTGTGTCAGAGTCAAGGGCGGGTCAAGATTTGGGACACCCAAAGAAGCGAAGTCTTTATTTTTAAAAGGAAAACAATCCTGTCATGAAGAGTGGAAATTGAAAAAAAGCGCTTGACCGGATGGCGCAGCCCAAAAAAAGTGGAGTATTACTCATGAAATCCCTTGATTTTCACTATAGGGAGGCTTGACAAAAAGTTTGACAAACAATCGTGTTTCAGCCATGAGACGAGAATAATCCAAGGTTAAAAAGATTTGAATACAATAGATAAAAAAGTAGATAGCCAGGGCACCACGGAAGTTTACGAAAATCCTTTGGGAGTGGAAAAAACCTCCGTGTTATTGCGCGAATTTTCCATTCCAGCCATTGTCGGAATGATGGTGAGCGCGCTCTACAACGTTGTGGACCGCATCTACATCGGAAATGCTCCGGATATCGGCTCCCAGGGTCTGGCGGGCATCACGATTGGCTTTCCCATCATGATTTTACAGCTTGCCATAGCGCTGCTTTTCGGCATCGGCGGCGCCACGCTTTTCGCCATCAAACTGGGTGAGAAAAAGCTGGAGGAGGCAGACGGGATTTTGGGCAACACCTTCGCGCTGCTGCTCATCAGCGGATTTTTGTTCATGCTTTTCGGCATCTCGTTCCATAAACCGCTTCTACGCCTCTTTGGCGCCAGTGAAAATGTGTTGCCCTACGCGATGGACTATATGCGCATCATCTTCTTTGGCTCGATGTTCCACATGACCAGCCTGGGGATGAACCACATGATGCGAGCCAACGGAAAGCCGAATCTGGCAATGATAACCATGTTCGCAGGCGCGGGCACAAACATCATTCTGGACCCCATCTTTATTTTTGGATTCAAAATGGGGATAGCAGGCGCGGCTTGGGCGACCATCATCTCGCAGGCTGTTTCCATGACCTGGGTGGTGGGAAACTTTTTGCGCAAAAAGAACCGGCACAGGATTCAATTCAGGCTGATGAAGCTGCGCTGGAGCAACGTTCGCCGCATCGCGGCTCTGGGAACGCCCAGCTTTGTTTTGCAGAGTACCAACAGCGTTTTGCACGTTATTTTAAATCAAAGCCTTTTTAAGCATGGGGGAGACATTGCCATTTCCGCCATGGGCATTGTGAACAGTGTGCAAACCATCCTGTTGATGCCCATCACGGGTTTGAACCAGGGTTTGCAGACCATCATCAGCTTCAACTTTGGCGCCCGCAAATATGACCGCATAAAACAAGCTGAAAGGCAGGCCATGACAGTCGCCACCATCATTGTGGTGGTAGGCTGGATGCTCACACGCCTATTTCCAACCCAGATTGTGTCAATGTTTAACCGCGAGTCGGAACTGCTGAAACTTGGCAGCTACGCCCTGAAAACCTGGTTTTGGATGCTGCCTGTGGTGGGGTTCCAGATTTTGGGGGCAAACTTCTTCCAAGCCATTGGGCGTCCGCTTTCCGCCATGACGCTCACCCTCACCAGACAGGTGTTGCTGCTCATTCCCGCCATTATCGTGTTTTCAAGGCTTTGGGGTTTGGATGGCCTGCTTTTCGCGGCGCCTTTCGCGGATGGACTGGCAGCCGTCATCACCGGGCTAAGGTTTCGGATTGGGATAAGGTCTTTGGGGCAAGAAGTGAAAGAGAGCAAATTTCTGAAAGCGTGATTGGCACGCGCTTTATCAAGCTTGAACAAAAAAAGCGGGAGACCTTTGCTCCCGCTTTCTTTTAACACTTTTTTGTTTTTACTGAAGATCAGGTAAATCCCTTTCCGCGGTTATTCTGAAAAACCTTTTTTGGGGGGATAAATCAACAAGTGTGGATTTGGACACTTCGGGTGTTGAATCCACAGTGTGAAGCAGCACCGTGCTTTGGGGCGGGAAGTTTGGATCATCGTTTGCCCAAATCTTGAAACGGCTGTAGGGGGTGCCGTAATCCCAAGCCATCAGTGCCTGCAAATCTGAATGTTTTGAAATCTGAATATCGCCGACCGGCGGCAGAGGACTCCAGGTGGTTGTTTGCGGCTCGCTGAGGTTGTTGGTTTCGTCGGTTTCAACTATATCGTTGTGCGTATCCACCCGCGCCCAGGCAGTCCAGGTTCCGGCAATATCCGTGCTCATTTGGGGGAAGCTGACAAATTTTGTTTTTCCCGCTTCCAGGTTGCTTATGAAGCCATGAGAGCTTCCCTGGGTTCCTGCCGCTGGAGCTGAGAGAGAATTTGGATAAAAATCCACTCTGATGTCGCCCACATAGTCTTGAGTTCCAATATTTTTTACGCGGGCGGAGGAAGTTCTAATTCCGCAAACATATTCATCACTTTGCGTAATAATGATACGGTCGACAATGAAGTCAACATCGGAGCCAGTCCAGAAAATGAGACCATGGAGATCATCTTCATAAGCGGCGCCGCTGAAAACACCGTAGTAATTTGTGAAGATGACGCTCCCCTGGTTCAGGCTTTTGCGTACGTTTCTATAGTTTTGATAAGCTGCTGGGCGACGAGGAAACTGGATGCTGTCCCAAGTTAGATTTTGTTCGTTATCAATGGTGATGAGCGTGCCGTTTTGTATCCCGGTACTGAAGCTGCTGTTTGATAATTGAACACAGTTCGAGCCCGATTCAAAATAGAGACCGTCTGTTCCCAAATTTTCAAACTTGGTCTGGGTTGCTTCAAATTTACCACCCGAGTGAACATTGAAATTATAGTAGTGGTTCGAGGCTAAACCAGTGACAGCGGCTGGGGAGCCTTGGACCCCGTTGGATTTGAAAGAACCTCCATCATTAATGTTAATCGTACTGGAATCATTCATTTTGAGTGAAGCTGAGCTTGGCATATCCAGCGTGCCGTCAGCGTTCACATTGATGTCGGCCATGCAATGAAGAATGCCTGCAATAATCAAATAACCTTGATTGATGTCGATATTTCCGTTGCAAAGAACCGAGTAATAGGGATTAGCAATTTCCAAAGATGAGCCTGGCTCAGCCAAATCGATAATCAGATTGTGCAGGTTGTTTGTGGAAGATATATCCAATACTAAATCTCCATCTCCCACTATAATAATAGAGCCGCCGCTGGGATTAAAGTTATCTGCTTGGCATGAAAAACCACCTGCAATTTCAATTGTTCCACCTGAAATGTTTGTTGTCATCAGACTATTGGAGGGAATCCAAAGGTCGTAGTTGGTGTATATCAGCCTGCCTTCCGTAATCTCAACCTCACCGGCTATCCACTTATTGGCGCCATTGCCTGTTGCAGTGATACTTATCTCTCCACCATGCAAATGAATTTCACCGTCCAAAGAAATGTTTGGCGCGGTGATATTTATCTCGCCATCCGTGTGGCACCAGAAAGAGCCCATGATGTTTGGGTTTAGAACCTTGTTGATGGATAAAACACCCAGATCCTTTACTTCCACCACGCCGGCAGTCCAATCGTAATTTTCGCAGTTTATATATACGTATTCGTCTGGAATTAGGCTTTCGACGCGGAAAACGGAGTCTTCTGGTTTGTTCACTTCGAGGGTGTAGAATTCTTCGCTGTTTGTGCAGGTTTGTAATCCGGAACCATTGAACACCACAGCTCCCTCGCCTTCAAGGAAGTTGTCATGACCAGAGTTGTTTATCCAGTTTCCTGCCACATACATGGTGTGAAAGTCACCTGAATATGGGTCTAAAACACTGAACTCACCGCTTTCCAGGATAAAATCCCCCTTAATGGTGAGGTCATTTCGCAAACGATAAGTAGTGCCTATATCTGCCTGGACAATGAGGTCAGGAAGCCAGCTTCCGTCTTGGACACTAAGATCAACCAAACTTACATGCCCTTCGCTGACTAACTTCACCGTTCCCCCTGTGGGTTGAAAATCAGAATCGTAGGAAAAAATATATATATTTTTACAAACTATCGTTCCACCGGACATGACAGCGGTTGAACCAGAATCCAAGTGGAAATAACCATCCGGCAAGGTCAAGGTTCCGGCAGAAATATTCAGATGTTTATAAAAAGGATCGTACACACTTCCGATAGTAATCTTTCCTTCGGGGTGAGACAGCGACCAGTTGCCATAAGAGCCCGAAGTACTCAATTCAACGATGAAGTGGGCGTTTGTATCCATATCAACTCCGCCAGAGTGGACGTATATGCTATGGCATCTTACTTCAACCCCACTGGCAAAACTCAGAGCATAGTCGCCTGTATCAATGCTAACAATAGAGAAGTTTTGATTGTTTTTAATTGTGGTATCTGAGGTTTTCCCGGTGAACCAAACATTATGCGGATAAATATCAGGGTCGCCGGTCAAATTTGTCCAGTCTCCACCCACTTCCAAAACGAAAAATGTGAGTTCTGCTCCACTTAATAGGTTAAAGTCACCTTTCACTACCACTGCGGGACCTGTAAGGTATTGAGTTTCTCTTAAGCCTTCCTCGTTGTTTACTGTCATGTTATTGAAATAATTGCCTGGTCCATTAAGGTTTAATTCTGCTTGACCGGGCAAGCTAAATTCAATCGTGCCGGAGTTACATTTCAGACCGTAATCGGTTGAAGAGCCGGTGTTGGCATCCGTGATATACTTGGTTACGATGGTGCCGCTGGAAGCAATTAAGAGCTTATTTTGGTCTGCGATAAAAATACTGGGCACAGTCATTCCTACGCCACTATAAGTAACAGAGGCGTTACTAGAGGATTTGTTAATATACAGAAAATCGATATAAGTGTTGGTGCTAGAATTATTAAATGAGCTGAAGCTGGGCCCTACAAAAGAAATAGTAGTGGAGACAGCGTTAAAATTTGGGGTTTCAATG
>JAAYKA010000046.1 GCA_012522635.1 Candidatus Cloacimonadota bacterium | reverse complement strand
TATGTGAGGTTGATTTCACCAGACTCGTCCTTAGATAATGAAGGGAGAAATTTTTATTAGAAAGCCAGCTTTCGCCCTCGGTTTCCGGCTCTTGAGTCTGACCCGGGATTATTTCCGGAGTAACTCGGGAACATCCCGATAAAGAATCGGGATGATGAGGGATTGATGTCAAGTTACTCTTGAGCCGGGCTAAAGAGCGAATCAAGGAAAAGATGATACTCAAAGTCGATTTTTCGCTTATATTGTTCTTAAAACCTATGGACAGGATGGTGGAGATATGGTTCAGACAGAACTCACAAAAGCTTACGGATTGGTGCATTTACCCGCCAAAGTGGTGTTGGCGGTAACCGAAAAACCGGGTGGGGGCTACAATCTCATCACGATGGAATGGTTCATGCGCACCTCGATTCAGCCGCCCATGTTTGCCATTTCTGTTGGCCACAGCCGCTTTTCTCATGAATGTTTGCAGGAAAACAGGTTTTTCAACCTCGTTTTTCCCTCCAACCAAATGAAGCCGCTCTGCGCCATGGCGGGTTCCAGTTCGGGAAGGGATATCGACAAATTTGAAAAAGGCGAAGTGGAATTCATCCCCGGAAAACTTCATAAACTGCCGGTTCTCAAAGAAGCGGTGGCGGTTTTTGAATGTGAGGTGGTGACCCAGATTCGCAGCGGAGACCACACTATATTTGTGGGCGAAGTGCGCTACAGTTGGGCAAACAAAGAAAAAGAGCCGCTGGTTTACACCTGAGCGGCTCCGGATTGATTTATAGGTTTAATCAGGGTTTAACCGGGCTGAAGAGCATTTCGCCGGGGTTGTATCCCCAGACGCGGAGGTTGCTCATGCGGTCAAAATCGAGTTTCAAGAGTTCGGGGGACACATTTGAGTTCGCGCGCGAGACCCAAATCCAGCTTCCATCGTTGTCCAGGCGCGCGATAATCAAATCGCCATCACCCTGTTCCAGATAGTAGGGCTGGCCACCGGTGTCGATGTAGTGTTTATGTTTTCCAACCAGATAGAGCTCGCCGCCGGCTGAGGCTTTGCTGAAGTACAGGTTTGTTCCCAGCCATTTACGCGCCCAGAGACAGTTTCCCTTGTTGTCGAAATAGGCGTAATACTGCGCTTTGTCGGCGCCGCTTTCCAGCTTGAAATCTCCCAGGCTGAGGCTGCCTAAAAAGCTGCCGCTGATGAGAATCCCGGAGCTGGAGCTGGCGCTCATCCAATCGATGGAAACGTCGGAGCCGATAAGCTTTTTGCTCCAGACTGTTTTACCCTGGGGGTTAATCATGGTCAGATGTGAATTCACGCTCATTCCGCCGATGTAGATGGGGTGGTTTTTGCTGTCCGAATAGGAATTATCGCAAAACCAGGTGTTTCCATCCAAGTCGGAGCTGAAATGTTCGCAAAGACACAGGGTTTCAAGCTGTTGGATGCGGGCTCCCCAAGCCCATTTGCCGCCGGGGTTAATCCGGGCGAGAAAAAGCTTGTTTCCACCGGAGTCGGGGGTCTCTCCCAGTTTGCTCCCTTCGATTTTGAAGCTGCCCTGGCTGGAGGCGTAAATCAGGATTCCGCCATCGCCCGCCAAATCCATTTTAATCAGTTTTTCCGCTTTGTCAGAACCGGTGGTCGCCGTCCAAATCTGGCTTCCCAGCGGGTCGAACATGGTCACGAACAGGTCGCTGTCGCCCGCGGATGTGTTCTCGGCGTCGTCGAAGCTCAGGGTTCCAGAAAACTCTCCGCCCAGGAAGATGTTGCCATCCTGGTTCAGGTTTAAAACCGGGGAGCTGATTCCACCGGAACTGATGCCACGCTTGAGCCAGAGAAGGGTTCCGGCGCTGTCGAACTTTGCCAAAAACAGGTCGCTGGGGCCGCTGGCTTCCAGCTTTTGTTTGTCGATTTCGATTTGTTGGTCGAACAATCCTGCGGCGTAAACACTTCCGGAGCCGCCAACCGCGAGCGCCAAGCCTGAACCGGCTTTCACCAGGGCAAAGTTTTTTGCCCAACGCCAGCTTCCATCAGGGTTTTGACAGGCGAGCCAGGTGTCCGCGAGGATTCCGTCCTTGCTCTGTTCGGGGCTGAGCCTGCTGTGGAGTTTGGCGTTGCCGAAGGACATGTTTTGGTTCAAAATCCCAGCGTAATAACGGCTTCCGGCTGCGTCTTCGGCAAAAAGCGCGTCGGAGGGGATTCTGCGTGGATTTGTCCAGCGTCCCTCGGAATCGATACCAACGGAAAAGTTGGGCGCGCCGTTATCGGCTAAGAGCTTGTCCGTGGGGAGGTTAACCTTGCCTTCGGGCTGGATGGTCACAGCCGCCAGGCGGTCGGTTTCCTTGATTTTAAGGATTTGTCCCAGCTTGATGGTGTTGTCGGAAAGGCTGTTCAGTTCTTTAATCTGCTCGATTGTGACGTCGTAGCGTTTGCTGATGTTATAGAGCGTGTCTCCGCTTTCCACCCTGTGGGTCACGAGTTCCGCGCTCAGGATGGCGGGAATCAGCGTTATCAGAAGCCACAGCAGGGAAAGCCGGTGGAAAACGCGCTTTGAATCGGGTTTTTTGGGCATTTGTTTGCTCCGTTTTGTCAGGATAACAGCTCCGCCAGGCGCTTGATTCCTGTTTCAATCTGTTCGGGTGTGGCGAAGCTAAAGTTCAGCCTCAAAGTGTTATAGCGTTCCTGTCCGGGGGGATAGAATTTTGAACCGGGGATGAAGGAAACCTTGTTTTTGGCGGCTTCTTTGAACAGCTCGTCCGCGTTGATGTTTTCAGGCAGGGTGAGCCAGAGGAAAATTCCACCCTCGGGCTTGGTCCACTTCACGGTTGAAGGCATATTTTTCTCGAGTTCTTCCAGCATTTTGTTCAGGTAGGGTGCATAGAATTTCTTGATGCTTTCGATGTGTGGGTCCATGAGGCCGCGCTCAAGGAAACGCGCCACAACCCGCTGGGACACGCAATCCGGGGTGATGTTCACCTTTTGCTGCCAGGAAACCATGCGTTCGATAAGAGCTTTGTCGCCCTTCACAGACGCGATGCGCATTCCCGGACCCAGGATTTTGGAAAAAGACTGGATTTCGGTGACGATGTTGGAGCGGTTAAACTCTTCATGGGCAAGGCGATAGAAGGTGGGAAGTGGTTCGCCGCTGTAGCGCAGACGGGAATAGGGATTGTCTTCCACGATGGGGATTTCGTTTTCGATGCAAAAGCGGATTAACTCGCGCCGACGCTCGAGGCTGTAGGAGATTCCGCCGGGGTTTTGGAAATCCGGAATGATGTAGAAGAATTTAATCCGTTTTCCCTGGGCGCGCAGCTCGGAAACCTGTTTTTCCAGCTCTGCCATGATGATGCCGTCTTCGTCGAAGGGAATGGCTTTGCAATCCACTTCCAGCGCGTCAAAAGCCACCAGCGAGCCCAAAAATGAGGGACCTTCACACAGGATTACGTCGCCGGGTTCGGTGAGCGCTCTTCCATAGTAATAGAGCGCGTTTGTGGCGCCCACGGTAATCAACATTTCGTCGGGGTCAATGTCGTAGCCTTCCCATTTTATCAGCTCTTTTTTCAAGAGCGCGTCGCCTTCGCTGGCGCCATATTGCAAAACGTCGCGACCTTCGTTGGCCACAACTTCGCGGAAAATCTCGGAAAGCTGTTTTTCGGGGAATGTGAGCGGTGAGGGAAAGCCACCCGCGAACGAGATTAGCCCCTCGATATTTTTTGTGGACGCGACCAATTCGCGTATCAAGGATGACCTCATCTCGCGGGTCACACGGGAAAATGAATTCGTGTAATTCATTATGTATTCTCCAGTTTCTTTATTTTAAAATTTCAACAAGCTCGACCTGGTCCCAAAATCATGAATCGGCTGCGAGGGACCTGGGGGAAAAGAGCTTTTTTTAGGGATAGATGCGATAAATCATCCTGGGGAAAGGAATGGTTTCACGGATGTGGGAAACCCCGCCCATCCAGGCGATGAGCCGTTCCAAACCGATTCCAAAGCCGCTGTGGGGGACGCTGCCATATTTGCGCAGGTCCAAAAACCACTGGTATTCTTCGATGGACATCTTTTCCGCTTCCATGCGCTGGAGCAGGAGGTCGTGGTCGTCCTCACGCTGGGAACCGCCAATGATTTCGCCATATCCTTCCGGCGCGATGAGGTCGCTGCCCAAAACCAGATTTTGGTCTTCCGGGGCGCGTTTCATGTAGAAAGCTTTGATTTCCTTTGGCCATCTGTCGATGAAAATCGGGACGGGTGAGCCTTGGGTAAGCAGAAGCTCGTCAGCGGCGCCAAGGTCGCTTCCATGGTTGATTTCGCTGCCCTTGGAGCGCAGATATTCAATCGCTTCGTGGTGGCTCATTCTGCCAAAAGGCGCGTCCGCCGCTTTCAAGGCTTCGATGTCGCGTTCCAAAATCGCCAATTCAGCCGCGCGGTCTTTCAAAACCCGGCGAATCACATAGCGAATCAGGCCTTCCTGAATTTCCATGTTTTCTTCGTGTTCCACAAAAGCCGCCTCGGCGTCCATCATCCAAAATTCGGTGAGGTGTTTTCTGGTCTTGGAACGTTCCGCGCGGAAAACGGGGCCAAAATCGTAAACCCTGCCCAGGCTCATGATGCCTGTTTCCAGATAGAGCTGGCCGGATTGCGAGAGATATGCCTTTCCTTCGTCAAAATAGTCCACATCAAACAGCGTTGTGGTGCCTTCACAGGCGTTGGGAGTGAGGATGGGGCTGTCGAAACGGACGAAGTGGTTTTCGTTCAAATAGTCGCAAATGGCGTAATAGACGGTGTGGCGAATGCGCAGGATGGCCCATTGTTTTGAGGAGCGAATCCAGAGATGGCGGTTTGAAAGCAGAAAATCCGGGCCATGTTCTTTTTTGCCGATGGGATAATCCTGGGTGATTTGGATGGGCGTGATGGATTTCACGGAAAGCTCGAACTCTCCCGCCTTTTTTTGATGAGGTTTCGGCGTCCCAGTGATGATGACCGAGGATTCCAACCCCAGTCTTTTCGCGGTTTCAAAGGCTTCCTCGCCCAAATCCGGCGCGAAAGCCACACACTGAATTTCACCCGTGCCATCTCGCAGATTGATGAAAAGCAGCTTCCCGCTGTGGCGGATGTGACGCACCCAGCCGCGCAGGGTTATTTCTTCGCCTTCGTGGGCGGCAATATTTGTTATCAAAATGTTTTTCACGGTTTGTCCTCGAATTGTGGTTGTTTTTTGATGGCGTTGGAAATCAGGATGGCGGTCTCAAGCGCGCGCAAACCTGCCCTTCCATCCACCACGGGGTCTTTGTCTTGCAAAATCGATTCCACCCAAAGGTCCAGTTCGGTTTGCAGGGCGTCGTCATCACCGCTGGCGTCAAGCTTTTGGATGTCGAAAAACTGTTTTGCCTCGGCTTCTGTCGGTATTTTTCCTTCGTTCATCTGGAAAAGGTCGGCGAAGGCTTCGTTTTTCCTGACCAGGACGCCGGTTTTGGCAATCAGGTCCAGGGAAAAATAGGCGTCGCGCTGAAAGAAGCGAATCTGGCGCTCCTGTTTCAAAGCCACGCGGGAGGAGGTGACGTTTGCCACGGCTCCGCTGGCGAATTCAATTCTGGCGTTGGCGATATCCAGGCTGGGACTCAAAATCCCGGCTCCGCTGGCGTGGACGGCGCTGACGGGACTTTGCGTGAAACCCAGGATGAGGTCGATATCGTGAATCATGAGGTCCAAAACAACGGAAACATCGGTTCCACGCGGTTGGAAAGACGAAACGCGGCTGGATTCGATGAACAGCGGCGCCTGGATGAATTCCAGCGCTTTTTGGATGATGGGGTTGAAGCGCTCGATGTGTCCCACTTGGATTTTCAGCCCGCGTTCTTCGGCAAGTTCCACCAGCTCCTGAGCCTGCCAAAGCTCGGCGCAGAGCGGCTTTTCCACAAAGATGGGCTTGCCAGCCAACAGCGCTTTTTTGGCAAGTTCATAATGCGCGCTGGTGGTGGCGGCAATGTCCACGGCGTCCACGTTTTCCAGCATCTCGTCGAAGCTGTTAAACGCCCGGATATGATGTTCTCGCGCCGCTTCGGTGTTGCGCTGGGGCAGGATGTCGAAACAGCCTTCCAAGCGGCTCTGGGGGTTGTTTTGGAGCTTGCCGGCATGAAATCGCCCCAGGCGGCCCATGCCGGCGATACCAATTTTCAGCATCCGCCTACGCAAGCCTGGCGGAAAGGATTTTCAACATGTCCGCGGTCATCGCGGCGAGGTTATATTCGGGTTTCCAGCCCCATTCCTGCTGGGCTGCGCTGTGGTCCATACAATTCGGCCAACTGTTCGCGATCGCCTGTTTAACGGGGTCAACCTTGTAATCCATCACAAAATCCGGGATGTGTTTTTTAATCTCCGCGGATATCATTTCGGGGTCGAAGCTCATGGCGGAAACGTTGAAGCAATTGCGGTGAACCAGCTTGGCGGGGTCGGCTTCCATCACTTCCACCAAGGCTCTCAGCGCGTCCGGCATATACATCATGTCCAAAAAGGTTCCGGCGCCGAGGTTGCAGGTGTATTTCTTATTTTTGATGGCTTCATAATAGATTTCAACGGCGTAATCCGTGGTTCCGCCACCGGGCAAAGTAACGTTGGAAATGATGCCGGGATAGCGCAAACCGCGACAATCCACGCCGTATTTCACAAAATAGTAATCGCCCAAAAGTTCGGCTGCCACTTTGGAAATTCCATAGATGGTGGAGGGGCGCATCAGCGTGTCCTGTGGGGTGTTATCCATCGGAGTGGTGAGCCCAAAAGCTCCGATGGAGGAGGGCAAAAACACCGCCGCGCCGGTTTCACGGGCAACTTCCAGAGCATTGAACATGCTTTCCATATTTATCTTCCAAGCGAGGGTGGGCTTGGCTTCACCAACCGCTGAAAGCACGGCAACTAGGTTCACAATGGTGTCGATACTATATTTTTTCACCACGGAAAACATCTTCTCCGCGTCCATGGCATCCATGTTTTCACAAGGGCCGCCTTCCATGATTTCGGGAATCAGCGGGGTGCTGCGATAGGTTGCGACAACGTTTTGAGCGCCGTAGATGTTTCTGAGATAGGGAACAAGCTCGGAGCCAATCTGGCCAGCCGCCCCAAGAACGAGGATGTTTTTCATAAATGTCTCCACATCAGGTATTTATTTTTTTAGAACCATATTTTGAAAACGGCAGGTTTGTCAATGCTTTCCTGCATAAAAGAGGTGTTGTTGGCATGTTTTTTGGGGTTTTCGCAGATGGGCGCTGGAAATGTGTCACGCAGATTGCGCTGATAACGCAATTTTTTGACAGATTAGGGAGGCACGAAGAAACGGGGAGACTATGAGACTGTGAGGCGGTGAGGGTGGAGGCAGAGAAAAAACTGAATAATAAGTCGGCAAAGATATATGTCTTGAATGAAGGCATCATAGATTCCTGGAAACGGTTATGGTGCATTAACGTAAAATACTGTGGGAGAGGTAAATCCTCTCCCCTTTTTTGAATAATAAGCAAGACGCTTTTTTCTCTGCTTAATGATAACCTTTTATCTGGCATATAATTATGCGAATAATAAGCACGCCATTTTACCCCTTGCTTAATATTCACCTAAACCTTTGTGGGACAGTTATGTCAAAATAAGCAGCGTTTTTTTGTGTTTGTGTTCAC
>JAAYKA010000045.1 GCA_012522635.1 Candidatus Cloacimonadota bacterium | reverse complement strand
GCTTTGCCAGGTACTGAAAATCTGCCTGCAGCGAACTACACACTATAATACATCTCCATATAGACCTGATTTGACCGATCCTTGGCAAATGAAAATAAGGCTGGTTTAAAAAATGGGGGAATGCCAACGCATATTTTTCTTGACAGGAAAGCGCAGAAATCGAGTATAATACAGTAGTGGAGTTTCGGTGACCTTCGGGTTTCCTCTCCGCGCCATAAGCATTTGAAGGAGTTGACCATGCGCAAAACAATCGTATGCTGTTTAACGCTGATTGTGGTGTTGGCAATTGCAGCCCCCCTGACTGCGGCAAAACCATCCAAAGCCGCCACAGTGAAGGAAGTTAACGTCACAAACGAAAGGGAATTTTTGAATGCCATCGGTTCGAATACCGTGATTGACATGAGAGACTTGGAAAACGGCTATTTTGTCCTTTCCGGCAAAAAGACCATCGGAATGTCCCGAAACGCGCGCTATGAAGAGGTTTTCGACGGTTACCAACTGGTGATCAGCGATGTGGACGGGCTTACGCTGGTGGGCACCGAACGCGGCTTGAGCCTGATTATGGCAGAGCCACGCTATGCGAACGTAATCACATTCCAAAACTGCCGCAATCTGCGTTTTGAAAACCTGGGCCTTGGCCACACCGATGCTGGTTATTGCACCGGTGGGGTTCTGGAATTCAACAACTGCCAGGGAATTTCCATTTCGAACTGCGAAATGTGGGGCTGCGGCATGGAAGGAATCACGGCCTCGGATTGCAGCGGACTGGATTGTGAGCTAAGCACAATCTATGGTTGCACATACAGCGCCATGACGATGAGCAGGGTGAAGGATGTCAGCTTTACAAACTGCGTGATCAGAGACAATGTGGAATTCAACACCCTGAATTTCTGGAATTGCCAAAACGTGGAATTCAACGGCTGCGTGATTTTCGACAACAACGCTTTCGGTCAATGGGGTACCAGCTATCTCATCTACTCGGAAGCTTCCAAGATAAACTTCACGGATTGCGCCATCTTCAGAAACAACGTGCATGAGCTTACCAACAACCCCAGAATAGTGCGCTTCGACAGTTGCGCCGTCTTCAAAAACGAATATGAACCAATCGAAGATTCCCGCGAAGATGAATATTGGGATTACAACTATGATGAGGAATGGTAAAGCCGAATAATCCCGCTAAAACAACAGTAATTTGAACCTCCAAACAAGCGCACTGTGATGTTTGGGGGTTTTTTTGAGGATTTGAACAAAGCGGCAGAAGATATCTGAAATCCCGCCGCTTGGCCCATCTTTCCTGATTTATAAAAAAACCCGGGACGCAGGATCCCGGGTTTTACGCATTGTTTGGGCGAAAGATTCTTATTTGTTGAGGTCTTTTGCCTTAATGTTATCTTTTTTGGGTTTGACCGCAGATTCTTCCACAAATTGGAGGATGGCCATGGGGGCTGAATCTCCGCGGCGGAAACCGCTTTTTATGACGCGGGTATATCCGCCCGGGCGGTCTTGGAACGCGGGCGCGATCTCGGTGAAAAGTTTTTTCACCAAGGTGCGGTCGCCGAGAACGCTGTATGCCAAACGGCGTGAATGGACCGTGTCCTGTTTGCCGTAGGTGACCACGCGATCCACATATCCGCGCAATTCTTTTGCCTTTGCCAAGGTGGTGGTGATTTGTCCATGTTCCACCATGGATTTCACAAGATTGCAGATCATGAGGCGGCGTGCGTCTTTTTCGCGTCCAAATTTTCTTCCTTGAACTCTATGTCGCATTTTTCACCTTCTTTTTGGAGGGGGGTACCGGCTTGCGGGGCGGAGTTGGAATCTCTTCCTCTGGCTCCGCTGGCTCGGGTATATCTTCCTCTTTTTTTACTTTGGGGGCAGCCTCAATACTGATGCCGCGGCTTCTGGCTTCGCGGATTTGGCCTTGGATGCCATCCACATCCATCCCGAGATGGAGATCGTATTTTTTGAGTTTTTGGACGATTTCTTCCAGGGATTTTTTGCCGAAGTTACGGAATTTGAGCATTTCAGCATCGGTTTTGGAAACGAGATCGCCAATGGTTTCAATCTCGGCGGCGGCAAGGCAATTCGCGGCGCGGACAGTTAATTCTATCTCACGCACGGGCAAAGCCAGGATGCGCTCCATCTCTTCCAGTTCCGGATCCAGTTTCACTTCCCGGATATATTGGGGTTCGGTTTCAAAACGGCTGATTTTTCCAACCATATCGCGCAGAATCTTCGCGGACAGGAAAAGCGCCACAATTGGCTCCACAGAGCCGTTTGAATGGATCTCCAGAATGAGTTTGTCGAAATTCATGCGTTCCTTCACGCGCTGGTGGGTCACGCTGAAATTGACTTTGAGGATGGGCGAATAGATGGAATCGATGGGAATGAAGCCCACGGATCTATCTTCCATATCCTGTTGTGAAGCAGAGACATAGCCGCGTCCATTGCCAATTATCATCTCGATTTTCAGGTCCACATCCTCGGTTATTTCCAGCAGGTAGAGATCTTTGTTTATGATGCGGATGTTGGGGTTGTCCTGGATCATGTTTGCCGTCACCACACCTTTTCCCTTGTGTTCAAGCACGACGGTGACCTCATCCACGGAAGTGGAATAAACCACCAACTGCTTGAGACGCAGGATCAGGTCGATATAATCGGAGTTTGTGCCTGGTATGGGCGAAAACTCGTGGTGCAGGCCTTCGATTCGGACGAAACGAACGGCCGAACCTTGAACCGAGGATAAAAGCACCCGGCGCAGGATGTTGCCGATCGTGGTTCCAAAACCGGGCTCCAGCGGCCCGATCTCGAACCTGCCATAGTGGGGGGAATAGCTTTCCCTGTCGTAATCCACGTTTTCGGGCATTTGCAGGGGTTCCAAGTATAGCATAATGACTCCTTGCTGGGTTCAGCGATTATTTGGAGTAGTACTCAACAATGAGGCGCAGGTCAACGGTGTTGGGGATCTCCTGGGCAGCCGGAATGTGTTCAAACTGCCCGCGCATGTTGTCTTTATCCACCGAAAGCCATGGGTAGGGTGAGCTGGCTTCCGAGTTGTCCCAGGCTTCCACCAGGGGCTTCATGCCTTTGCTTTTTGGGCGGACTTCGATGATATCTCCATCCTTCAGAAGGTAGGAGGGGATGTCCACTTTTTTTCCGTTCACCTGGAAATGTCCATGGTTCACGAATTGGCGAGCCTGCATCCTGGTGGTGGCAAAGCCGAGGCGGTAAACGGTGTTGTCAAGACGGCGCTCCAGAAGCTGAAGGAGGTTGTCGCCTGTGACCCCGCCCATTTTAGCCGCTTTGTGAAAATAGTTGCTGAACTGCCGTTCGAGGAGGCAGTAGATGTTTCTAAGTTTTTGCTTTTCACGCAGGTGGATGAAATAGTCGCTTTGCTTGCGGCGCATATTTCTGCCGTGCTGTCCGGGAGGGAATTTGCGGCGGTTCAGGATCCTGTCGTATTTTGCGGTGCCAAAGATGTTTTCGCCAAATTTGCGGCAAAGTCTGGCACGTGGTCCGGTGTATCTTGCCATTATTTCCTCTCTTATATCCTTCTGGTTTTTGGTGGACGGCAGCCATTATGGGGAATGGGTGTGGCGTCTTTAATCATGGTGACTTTGAGGCCGGAGGCGTTCACCGCGCGGATGGCGGATTCCCTGCCACTGCCAGGTCCTTTTACGATCACGCCCACGCGGGTGATTCCCATTTCCATGCCAGCTTTGGACACTTCCGTAGCGGCCAATTGGGCTGCAAACGGGGTTGCCTTACGTGAGCCTTTGTAGCCCACTCTGCCACCGCTGGACCAGGTGAGGATGTTTCCAGAGCGATCAGCCAGAGAAACGATGGTGTTGTTAAAGCTGGAGTGGACAAACACGATACCTTCGTCAAAAGACAGACGGACGCGTTTTTTCTTGGTTCTGGTTTTCTTTGCCATTTATCGGTTCACTCCTATTTCTTCTTTTTGATGGCGCTGGCGCGGGGGCCCTTGCGTGTGCGCGCGTTTGTGTGGGTGCGTTGACCGCGAACGGGCAATCCGCGTTTGTGGCGCTGGCCACGATAGCAGCCAATTTCCATGAGGCGCTTGATGTTCATTGCCACCTGGGTGCGCAGTGTTCCTTCCACCGCATAGTCGTGTTGCACGATGTCGCGAATGGTTTTCTCTTCTTCGACGCTAAGGTCTCCCACCAGTTTGGTTTCGTCCACATTTGCTTTGCGGCAGATTTCCTTGGCAAGGCTTGGGCCGATGCCATAAATATAGGTGAGGCCAATGAACAGGCGTTTGTTCTTGGGAATTTCTATACCTGCAATATGTGCCAAGTTGGTCCTCCTTAACCCTGTCTCTGTTTGTGTTTTGGGTTGGAACTGCAGATAACACGGATCACGCCGTGGCGTTTGATGATCCGACAGTCTTTACAGACTACACGGACTGATGATCTCACTTTCATTATCGTCTCCTTGCAAGAGTGCAGTTACTTCCTGCAATGTTTATTATTTATATCGGTAGGTAATCCTTCCGCGGCTGAGGTCGTAAGGTGAAAGCTCCACCTTGACCTTGTCTCCGGGAAGGATGCGGATATAGTGCATCCGCATTTTACCAGAACTGTGGGCCAGTATTTCATGGCCGTTTTCCAGTTGAACCTTAAAAGTGGTGTTGGGAAGGGCTTCGGTCACGATTCCTTCCACTTCTATAACGCCGGCTTTACTCATATACTTGCTCCTTCAGGCATGGGTCAGGATGCGGGGCTCGTCTTCCGTAACGATGATGGTATGTTCGAAATGGGCGGAGAGACTGCCGTCGGCTGTGAAAAACTCCCAGCCGTTTTCCCTGACTCGATTTGTGCCAATGTTGACCATGGGTTCGATGGCGAGGGCCATTCCGCTTTGAAGGCGGGGACCCCTGCCGGGATTTCCGTGATTTGGGATCTGGGGCTCTTCATGGAGATGGCGCCCGATTCCGTGTCCGGTGAGATTGTCGGCTACATAGTAGCCCTGTGCTCTCACGTAGGAACCGATGGCGTGGGAAATATCTCCCACCCGGTTTCCGGGTTTGGCGGCTTCGATGCCCCGGCGCAGAGCTTCGGAAGTTATATCCATAAGTCTTTGTGCCTGGGTGGAAATCGCTCCAACCGCGTAAGTGCGGGCAGCATCTCCATAATAGCCGTCCAGCACGGCGCCAACGTCGATCCCAATGATATCTCCCTCTTGCAGAACCACTTTTTTTGAAGGAATTCCGTGAACAATGCCAGAATTTGGTGAAGTGCACAAAGTTCCCGGAAATGGGTAAAGACCGGGCACCGTATAACCTTTGAAGGCTGGTTTGGCGCCTTTTGAAACGATGAAATCGTAGGCAAAGACATCCAAATCCCAGGTGTTCACCCCGGGCACAATCCGCCTGGAAAGCTCATCCAGCAACTGGCCGATGATCTTGCCCGCAGCGCGCATCTTTTCTTGTTCGAGGGGAGATTTGCGGAATATCATGATCAACTGGAGCGTCCGCGGAGTTTTCCTTTCTTCATGAAGCCGTCATAGTGACGCATCACGAGATGGGATTCGATCTGGCGCAGGGTGTCCAAAGCGACGCCAACCACGATGATGAGACCGGTTCCGCCAAAGTAGAAGGGCAGCTTGAAAATATGGGTCATCAATTCGGGTAAAAGCGCCACGAAGGCAAAGAACACAGCGCCGGGAAGGGTGATACGTGTAAGCACGGAAGAAATGTATTCCGCAGTCTTTTTACCGGGTTTTTTTCCGGGGATATGTCCACCGTATTTCACCATGTTTTCTGCCATTTCGGTGGGATTAAGAACAAGCGCAGTATAGAAATAGGCAAAGAATATGATGAGTGCCACGTAGATGATGGTGTAAACCCAGTGACCGGGGGTGAAAAGCACTCGCAGTTGGTGCCAGAAGGTTCCCGGTTCGGTGTTTCCGCCCTGGAAAAGGGTGATGAGCGTGGCAGGAAACATCAGGATGGACTGGGCAAAGATGATGGGAATAACTCCGGCAGTGTTCACACGCAGAGGGATGTAGGTACTTTGACCACCGTAAACCCTTCTGCCCACAATGCGTTTGGCATATTGGACAGGGATTTTGCGGATGGCTTCAGTTACAAAGATAATCGCGCCGGTGACCAGAACCATCACAACAACGGCCAAAAGGGATTGGATAATCCCGCCGATGCTGCTGAAACGGGTGCGGAACATATTGACAAACCCTTCCGGATAGCGAGCGATGATACCGGCAAAGATAATCAGCGAAATGCCGTTTCCAATGCCGAACTCGGTGATTTGTTCACCCAGCCACATCACTATCATGGTTCCGGTTATCAGGGTTACCATGCCAGTCAGAAAAAACAGGAAGTTGGCATTTGGCACCACTGGTCCGGTGGCTCCCATCATGTTTGTGAGGCCCACCAGAATGGTGATAGCGTTGAAGGCAGCCAGAGCAACCGTGAAATAGCGGGTTATCTGGTTCATCTTCTTTTCACCGTCGGCGCCTTCTTTGCGCAGCTTTTCAAAATAGGGAATGATGCTTCCCAAAAGCTGGATCACGATGGATGCCGTGATGTAGGGCATGATGCCCAAGGCGAAGATGGAGGCACGTTCGATGTTTCCACCCACGAAGAGGTTCAACAGGTCAAAAAGCCCGCCAGACTGGCTCTGGAAAAAAGAGCTCAGCTCGGCAGCGTTGACCCCGGGAATGGGCACAAAACTACCCAGGCGATAAAGCACCAGAATGAGCCCGGTGAACAGAATTTTCTTTCTGAGATCCGGGATTCTGAAGATGTTCGCGATGGTCTTGAACAAATCACACCACCTCTGCTTTGCCGCCGTTCGCTTCAATCAATTCAATGGCACGCTGTGAAAAAGCGTGTGCCTTGATGTGAACGGTTTTGGTGAATTCTTCGTTCAGGCCGGCCAGAACCTTGATGGGATATTTCCCTTTTTGGCCCTTGGTGGGCACCAAGCCCAGCAGTTCCAGCTTTTCGACGTCGAATTGTGTTTCTTCCAGCTCAACCAAGCGGGAAAGATTCAGGATGCGAAAATGTTTGCGGAAGGGGTTTGTGAAGCCACGCTTCGGCAGGCGACGGTTGATGGGCATTTGTCCACCCTCAAAACCAGGAGGCACGTTTCCGCCAGCGCGGGACTTTTGACCTTTGTGTCCGCGTCCAGATTGCCTTCCCAAGCCGCTGCCTTCGCCTTTTCCAAGGCGTCGTTTTGCTTTGCGGCCTGCGGGTTTGCCAAGATTTGAAAGGGTCAGCATATCATTCTCCCTTTACTTCTTCAACTGTAACCAGGTATGAAACTTTGTTGATCATACCGCGGATGCAGGGATTATCGTTGTGAATCCTGGATTTGCCGGGAGATCCCAGCCCCAGGGAACGGATTATCCGTTTATGATTTTCTTTACGATTTATGGTGCTGCGAACCTGGGTGACTTTAATCTTCACTTTTTTCCTCCCTTCCGGTGAGTTCAGCCACGGTCTTGTTGCGCAAGCGGGCAATATCTTGCAGTGTGCGCATGGATCTGAGGCCGTTCACGGTGGCTTTCACCACGTTTGTGGGGGTGTTTGAACCCAGGGATTTGCACAGGATATTTTGGATCCCGGCAGCTTCAAAAATGGCGCGTGTGGTTCCTCCCGCGATAACTCCTGTACCGGGGGAAGCAGGTTTCATCATAACGCGGCTGGCGCCATAGCGTGCTATCGTCTCATGGGGAATGGTCCCGTTTATGATGGGCACACTAAACATCGAGCGGGTGGCTCTTTCCTTCGCTTTGCGGATGGCGTCGGCAATTTCATTGGCCTTGCCGTTGCCAACGCCGATTTTTCCAGCGCGGTCGCCAACAACGACTATGGCGGTGAAACTGAAGTTACGTCCGCCTTTCACGACCTTGGCCACACGTTTGGTCTCGATCACGGTCTCAACGAGTCTTTCTTCCTCGGGCAGATTGTGTTCGTAATTCAAGTTTCCTCCTTAAAAATCAAGGCCGGCCTTGCGGGCGCCTTCGGCCAAGGCTTTCACCCTGCCGTGATATTTGTAGCCGGCACGATCGAAGGCAACCTTCGAAAGCCCGGCAGCAATTGCTTTTTCTCCCAATTTTTGACCAACCTGGAAACCTTGCTCGGTTTTCTTGATCCCTTTTGGAATCTCGACATCCTTGCCGCGTGAAGAGGCGGAAACCAAGGTTTTCCCGGTTGTATCATCAATGATCTGGGCGTAAATGTGTTTCAAAGAGCGAAAAACCACCAGGCGCGGGCGCTCAGTAGTGCCATTCAGTCTGTTGCGGATTGCGCGACGACGACGAACGCGCAGGGTGTTTTTAACTATGTTACTTGGTTTTATCATTGTTTACTCCCTGCCTTTTTATGCTCCGGCTTTGCCGGCTTTGATGGTCACATGTTCATTGTCATAGCGGATGCCCTTTCCCTTGTAATTTTCGGGTGGGCGGCAGGTACGAATTTCGGCGGCGAAATGGCCAACCAGTTGTTTATCGATTCCTTTAACGCGGATGATGCTTTGCAGGTCCGAACGCACCGTTTTGGAGCGAGGAACAGCCTCGGCTTCAACTTCGAGACCTTCGGGAATCTCCAGCAAGATATCATGGGCATAACCCAGACTGAGCCTCAGCCAGGGTCCAACCCTTTCCGCGGAATATCCAGTGCCGATCAAATGGAGTGTTTTCAAATAGCCTTCGGTAACACCGATGACCATGTTTTGGATGAGGGCACGAGTGAGGCCATGCACGGCGCGTTGGGATTTGCTGTCGTTTGCACGCTTGACATTGATTATGCCATCTTCCAGTTCCAGGCTTATACCCGGCAGCATTTCATATTGCAGTTCGCCCAGCTTTCCTTTCACGCGAACCAGGTTTTCCTGGATTTCCACGTTGACGCTCGGATCGATTTTTATAGGAGCTCTACCTATGCGTGACATTGATTAAACCTCCTACCAAACCTTGCAGATATATTCCCCACCAACGCGTTTGATGCGGGCGTCGCGATCGACCATCACACCCTGAGAGGTGGAGATCACCGCGCAGCCAGTATTGTTGAAAACGCTGGGGATTTTGTCTGCTTTCACATACACGCGGCGTCCAGGTTTTGATATCCTCACCAAACCTTGAATGATGGGCATACCATCATTGGTATAGCGAAGATTCACCAGGATGCGGCGATAATTTATTTTTTGCTCAGGATCTCTGTCGAGAACCTGGACGCTATTTACGAAGTTTTCCTCGGCGAGGATCTTCGTCAAAGCCTCAATAATGCGGCTATGTTTGACGATCACATGCGGATGTCCGGCACGATATGCATTGCGAATCTTGGTCAATGCATCAGCTATCGGATCACTTACGCTCATTTAATTGCTCCTTTGCTTACCAGCTGGATCGGGTGATTCCCGGGATTTGTCCCAAGGAAGCGTATTTGCGGAAACACAGGCGACACATGCCAAAATCGCGCATGTAGGCCCTGGGGCGACCGCAAATCTTGCAGCGGTTATATTGCCTGACTTTAAATTTAGGTTTTCTTTGTTGTTTAAGGATCAAAGATTTCTTTGCCATGCATTCTCCTTATTCTTCTTCACGCTTGAAAGGCATTCCAAGCTCTTTGAGCAGTTCCCGGGCTTCATCGTCGTTCCGCGCGGTGGTGATGATATTGATATTCAACCCACGCAGGTTGTCGATTTTATCGAATTCTATCTCGGGAAAAACGGTCTGCTCTTTGAGGCCCATGGAAAAGTTTCCCCTGCCATCAAAAGAATCCGTGGAAATCCCGCGGAAGTCTCGAATACGGGGAATCACGATGGAAACCAAGCGGTCAAAAAACTCATACATGATTTCTCCGCGCAAGGTCACCTTGCAGCCGATGGGCATGCCTTGACGCAGCTTGAAGTTCGAGATGGATTTGCGCGCCTTGGTGACGATGGGCTTGCGTCCAGTTATCTGCTCCAAGTCCTTCACGGCGTTGTCCAGCAGGGCCTTATTCTGGGTGGCTTCACCCACGCCCATGCTCACCACGATTTTGTTCAAACTGGGAACCTGATGCGGGTTTTTGTATTCAAAGCGCTTTTCGAGCGCAGGGACCACCGCCTTACGATATTGTTCTTGAATTCTGTTCATTTTCCCCTCTTTTACAGTTCGTCACCGGTTTTTTTGCAAACGCGGACTCGTCGCCCTTCACGGGCTTTGAAAACCGGTTTGGTAACGGTATTCAGTTTTTCGTTGAACAGCATCACGTTTGAGGCATTGATGGGCGCCTCTTTGGAGATGATGCCGCCCTGGGGGTTGGTTTGTGAAGGCTTCGAGTGTTTCTTGATCATGTGCACTTTTTCCACCACCACTTTGTTGACCTTGGGAAAAGATTTGAGAACGCGGCCTTTACGGCCTCTATCCTCACCGGAGATCACAATCACGTAGTCGCCTTTTTTGATTTTCATTTTCTTTGGCATCACTATCTCCCTACAGCACTTCCGGCGCCAGGGAAACTATCTTCATATAGGCATGCTCGCGAAGTTCGCGTGCCACCGGGCCAAAGATGCGGGTTCCCTTGGGGTCGTGCTTTTCGTCGATGATCACGGCTGCGTTATCTGAAAAACGGATATAGGTTCCATCCGCGCGTCTGATCTCTTTCGCGGTGCGAACGATCACGGCACGTTCAACGCTGCCTTTTTTAACCTTGCCGCCGGGTGTGGCGGATTTGATCGCAACAACTATGACGTCGCCAACGCTGGCGTATTTACGTCTGGTGCCGCCCAGAACCTTGATACACTGAGCTCTGCGGGCACCGGAGTTATCGGCGATATTCAACATAGTTTCGGCTTGAATCATTCCAAAACTCCCATATTATTTGCTGCGCTCGACAATTTTGTGCAGAGCCCAGCGTTTGCGAGCGCTCATCGGACGGAATTCCACGATTTGGACCACGTCTCCGATGTTCGCGTCGTTGTTCTCGTCGTGTGCCATGAACTTTTTGTGGCGGCGCACGGTTTTTTTATACAATGGATGCGTGAATTGGCGTTGGACACGAACCACAATGGTCTTGTCGTTCTTATCGCTCACCACCACGCCCTGTTTTATCATTTTACGGGGTTCAGCCACGGTTTACCTCACTTCCTTTGCGTTCAAAAATGTGTTGATGCGGGCAATTTCCCTTCTCACGATGCGCATCCTGTCCGGGCGATCCAGCAGGTTTTTCGATTTTTGAAAGCGCAGGTTGAAAAGTTCAACGCGCAGCTCTTCCAGCCGGGCGTTCAGTTCTTCCACACTCATTTTGCGGATTTCGTCCATCTTCATAGCTCAACTCCTTCCCGGGCAATCATGCGGGTTTTGATTGGAAGCTTGTGTGCTGCCAGGCGCATTGCCTCTTTGGCAACCTTCAAATCCACGCCTTCCAGTTCAAAAAGAACGCGGCCGGGACGCACCACCGCCACCCAATATTCGGGAGCGCCTTTTCCTTTTCCCATGCGGGTTTCGGCAGGCTTTTTGGTGATGGGCTTATCAGGAAATATGCGGATCCAGACCTTTCCCACGCGCTTCATGTGCCTGGTGATGGCAATACGAGCGGCTTCAATCTGGCGGCTGGTGATGAAAGCGTCCTCAAGGGCAATGAGACCGTAATCGCCGAAATCGACGTTGCTTCCGGTCCAGGCAAGGCCTCTGCGACGGCCTTTCATCATTTTACGATATCTAACTTTTTTTGGTGCTAACATTTACCTTCTCCTAACCCAGGATGTCGCCCTTGTAAATCCATACCTTGATGCCAATTACACCGTAGGTGGTGTTTGCTTCCACGTGGGCATAATCAATATCGGCACGCAGGGTATGAAGTGGGGTACGACCCTGTTTATAGCGCTCGGTGCGGGCGATTTCCGCGCCGCCAAGACGGCCTGAAACCTGAACTTTCACGCCTTCCGCTCCGTCTCGCATCACGTTGCGGATGGCCAGCTTCATGGCGCGGCGGAAAGCAACCCTTTCCTCCAGTTGGCGCGCGATTTCCTGTCCCACCAACCTAGCATCCAGCCACATCCTTTCAATCTGTTCAATATTGATCAGAACGGTGACGGGTGTGGGGCGGTTCTTGTTGATCAGAACGTTGAGCTCGTTGCGCAGACGGTCGATGTCTTCACCTTTTTTACCAATCACCAAACCCGGACGGGCGGTGTGGATATCAATGGTGATGGAGCTGGTTTTGCGCGAGATTTGCACGCGGGAAACCATCTTTTGCGCCAGGCGCTTGTGGATGTATTCTCGGATCTGGATGTCTTCCAGCAGGTAGTCCACATAGGTGGAACCCTGGGCAAACCAGATCGATTCAGTGTCTTTATTCACACCGATACGGTAAAGAATGGGGTGTATTTTTTGTCCCAAGGTATTCCTCCTATTCCTCTATTTTACGAATTTCCAGGGAGATATGACAGGTCTGTTTGCGAATCATATAGGCCCTGCCATGAGCCCTGGGTCTGTAGCGTTTCATCTGTGGGCCGGAGTCGGCCATGGCCTCGGTCACATACATCTGCTTCAGATCGAGGCGGGGTTCTTTAACAAGGGCGTTTGCCACTGCGGAATCCAGCAATTTACCGATGGGGCCAGCTGCCCGACGACGGGAAAAACGCAGGATACCCTGGGCTTCGGGAACGCTCTTATAGCGGATCTGATCTAAAACCAGACGGGCTTTGCGGGCTGAACCGCGGGCAAAACGTAGTTTGGCTGTCGCTTCCATTTAAGTGCTCCCTTATCTGCCTTTTTTCTTATCTTTATGTCCACGATAGGTGCGGGTTGGGGAAAACTCTCCCAACTTGTGACCCACCATGTTTTCAGTCACATACACCGGCACAAATTTGTGACCGTTGTGAACCGAAAAAGTGTGGCCGATAAAAGAGGGGATGATCATGGAACGACGTGACCAGGTCTTGATCACACTTTTCTTCGTGCCGGCGTTCAGGATTTCCACTTTCTTCAGCAGATGATCGTCGACAAAGGGACCTTTCTTGATTGAACGTGCCATTTTTTCCTTCCTTTATCTCTTTTTCACGGCTTTCACGATATATTTATCGGAATACTTGCGGGTTCTGCGGGTTTTGCCACCTTTGGCAGGCTTGCCCCAGGGTGAAACCGGATGGCGTCCACCAGAGGTTTTTCCCTCACCACCGCCCATGGGGTGATCGTGTGGGTTCATCACCACGCCGCGAACTGTGGGTCGAATTCCCATCCAGCGTTTGCGGCCCGCTTTTCCAATCTGGATCAGGGTGTGGTCGGCATTGCTGACCTGACCGATTGTGGCAAGGCATTCCTTGCGAATCAGGTGGACATCGTTCGAAGGCATTTTCACATGAACGTAGTCACCGTCTTTGGCCACAACCTGACCATAAGCTCCGGCGGAACGGGCAATCTGTCCACCGCGGCCTTTTTTCAATTCAATATTATGCACCATGGAGCCCAACGGGATGCGTTCCAATGGCATTGCGTTGCCCAGCGAGATTTCGGCTTCAGGGCCGGACATCACTTTCATGCCCACGCTAATACCTTCGGGGGCAATGATGTAGCGCTTTTCGCCGTCCACATAGTGAAGCAGGGCGATGCGGGCTGTGCGGTTGGGATCATATTCGATGGTGGCAACCTTGGCGGGAACGCCAAATTTGTTCCGCTTAAAATCGATCACGCGATAGTGCCGGCGATGACCGCCGCCGCGATGGCGGCATGTGATGCGGCCCATATTGTTGCGTCCACCGGATTTACGAACCGGGCGCAACAAGGATTTTTCCGGCTTGTCAGTCGTGATCTCTTCAAAGGTGTAGCCCGTGCGGAACCTCAGGCTGGGAGTGGTGGGTTTGTACTTTTTGATTCCCATGCTTTTTGCTCCTTAGACCTCAAAGTCGGCGATTCTATCACCGCTCCGCAGGGTCACAATGGCTTTTTTCCAATCCGGGCGTTTGCCGCTGTATTTGCCCAAACGTTTGGGTTTGCCCAGCATACGGATTGTGTTCACATCCAGCACCTTCACCGAAAAAATCTTTTCGATGGCGTGCTTGATTTCAATTTTATTCGCGTTGATGCTCACCTTGAAGGTGTAAGTGTTTTGGCTTTGAGCCTGGTTTTCACTCTTCTCGGTGATAATCGGGGAAATGACTATATTTCGCGGATGAATCATTTGCTGAATACCTCCTCAATCTTGCTGAGGGCTTCGCTGGTAAGCAACACATAACTGCTTTTCAAAACCTCATAGGCATGCAGGCTGTCGGCTCTGTCGGTCATCACGTCCACAAGGTTTGTGAAAGACCTCACTGTGGCGTGGTGGTTTCCGTCCGTCACAACCAGTTTGCGACCTTTTTCAGGAATAATCTTTCCCAAAAGTTCCTGCGCCTGCTTTGTGTTCGGCTTCGAAAAATCGAAGGATTCAATCACAAAAACCCGGCCTTCACGGGCGCGGTCTGTGAGCGCAACCTTCAAAGCCATGCGTTTTTTCTTGCGCGGAATCCGGCGATACCAATCTTTTGGATAGATGGCAAAAGCTAAGCCACCATGAACGCGGACCGGCGAGCGACGGCTGCCCATACGAGCGTTGCCTGTGCCCTTCTGACGGAAGAGCTTGCGCGTGCTGCCAGCAACCATGCCCCGGCTCTTCTTTTGAACCGTGCCCTGTCGCTGGTTGCCCAAATACATGGTGATAACTTCGTGCAACAACACTTTCGGTGAATCAACGTCAACGTCAAAAATGTTGGCCGGAAGTTCCATCTCTTCCATCCGTTCCCCGAGGGAATTGAATTTTACTGCTGTAACCATATTATATCCCCCTAAATTTCCTTATGGATGGTGACGAGTGAATTGCGATGCCCGGGAACCGCACCTTTTACAAGGATGAGATTCTGTTCGGGATCAACTTTCACAACTTTCAGATGACGCACGGTGAATTTCGTGTTGCCATGCTGTCCGGGAAGTTTCCTTCCTTTATACACCCGGCCCGGTGTGGCGCATTGCCCAATCGAGCCTGGCCCACGAAATGTTTCGTGAACACCGTGGGAAGCAATGAAGCCCGCAAAACCATGGCGCTTCATCACGCCGGTGAAGCCGCGACCCTTGGAATTGGAACTCACCGAAACAGTCTCGTTCGGGCTGAACCAATCCACCGTCAAATCTTTTCCAACCTCAAATCCTTCGACCTCTTGGCCGTAGGATGGGCGGAATTCACGCAGGTAGCGGTAGAGCGGGCTGTCTTTCTTCTTAAAATAACCTCTCATGGGTTTTTTGACGCGCTTTTCCGGGAGTTCTTCAAAACCCAATTGAAGGGCTTCATATCCGTGTTTTTCCTTGCTGCGCCTGCTCACAATGCGGCAGGGACCAGCCTGGATAACTGTAACGGGAATAACTCTACCGGTTTCGTCGAAAACTTGGGTCATACCAATCTTTTTTCCAATCAATCCCAACATGATTATCTCCCCGAATTGGCCTTGATCTCCACATGCACCCCAGCCGGAAGGCTAAGCTTCTTCAGGGCGTTTGTGGTCTGTTGGGTTGGATTAAGAATATCGACCAAACGTTTGTGAACCAACATCTGAAACTGGTCTTGGCTCTTCTTGTCAACATGTGGCGAACGCAGAATGGTGTAGATTGTCCGGTTCGTTGGCAACGGAATCGGACCTACAACCTTGGCCCCCGTATTACGGGTGCTCTTCACTATTTCTGCCACAGATTGGTCCAGTAAACGATGATCGTATGCCTTAAGTTTGATCCGGATGCGATTTTCGAATTTACTCACTGGTTCCTCCACAGTTTTAGAAAACACAAGCCCTTCACGTCCTGGCAACCAGAAAAACTGTCGCCAAGACGCGCGGACGCGTATTTAGCTGATTTGTTTATAAAGTTGATGGGGCAAAATGCTGTCGCAAATACCCCCGTGACGCTCTCGCGAGCGTCCCGTAAACTGGGTGACATCGTTCCTCCTAAAAGAACTATAAGTCCTCGCAAATTCTGGGACTTGTGCTATGCGTTGTGTATTTTTTTCGCAAGTGAGAGACATAATTTTATCTGTGCCCTTTTCTGTCAACCCATTTCTCGGGGAAAGAACTTCAACCCCCATCAAAACCCAGCCTTGCCATCATCAGGCATACATTTCTTCCTGTGGAACTTCAAGGAAAAACCGCTATTGAAAAAAAACCGTCCTGATTAAATGACACTTTGACAGCGGTTTATGTAGCCTCTCCCTCTTGCCGCCTTATGTATCCCTTATGTTTGATAAGGCAACCTTAAGCGAGACATAGGGTTAGGCGATATCAGGAATTTTGAGATTTTGAGACGGTAATGTAGCGAGATAACGGGATGATGGGCGAAGTTATTTGGTTTTAAAACCCCGTGCGGATGCGTCATCCTGGAGCGTAGTGATAGGACCCAGAGACTGTTTTTCAGGCGACGTTTTTTATTATTTCAACAGTTCCTGGTAAATGTTGTAGTTTTCTTCGTCGAAGCAATAAAAGCTGACTTCAATTTGGGAATGCTTTTCCAAAAAAGAGCGCACGGTTTGCACGGCAATGCGCGCCGCCAGTTCTTTGGGAAATCTGTAAACCCCGGTGGAAATGTTTGGAAAAGCGATGCTTTTGAAGCCTTTTTCCTGTGCCAGTTCCAGCGAACGCCGGTAGCAGGATGCCAAAAGTTCTTCCTCGCTGTGATTTCCGCCCCGCCAAACCGGTCCAACGGTGTGGATAACGTATTTTGCGGGAAGATTGTATCCCATGGTGAGCTTTGCCTCTCCGGTTTCGCATCCGCCCAGGGAGCGGCATTCCTTCAAAAGTTCAGGTCCGGCAGCGCGATGGATGGCACCGTCAACTCCGCCGCCGCCTAAAAGGGTTTTGTTTGCGGCATTCACGATGGCGTCGCCTTCAAAACTTGTAATGCTGTGGCGTACCAGTTTCATCATATTCTTGTCCTTTTTCCAGCCATCGCGCGTAAAAAGCTTCTTTTTCCGTTTCGCCCAGGTCTGCGTAAAGCTGTCTGAGCGATTCCACAACGCCCAAGGTTCTGGAGTGGTATTTGCCAAAGGGGCCCTTGAGGTTTTCGAGGGCTTTCAGAAACCAGACTTCTGCCTGCTCAGGTTCATTCTGCTGCAGGTGGATGCGTCCCAGACTTACCATATTGATGGCCAGATGCGGATGATTTGCCCCCAATCTCTTCTTCGTGATTTCGTGGCCACGCGTGATGAGCTCTTTTGCCCTTCCCATGTGCCCCAGAGAAAAATATAGTCTTCCCAGATTGTCGCACACTGTACCCAAAAAAAAGTGGTTTCGGTTTGTTGGATACTCCATAATCAAGAGACATCTTTCCAGATATTCGATGGCCTTGTTCGTGTTTCCCTGCTT
>JAAYKA010000044.1 GCA_012522635.1 Candidatus Cloacimonadota bacterium | reverse complement strand
TTTCCTACAGCCGGGACCAGTATGAAGCCTTAAACGGCGCTGATGCCCTGCTGTTGATTACGGAATGGCCTCAATTCCGCCATCCGGATTTCGAAAAGGTGAAAAAAGCTCTTAAACAGCCCCTCATCTTCGACGGCAGAAACCAATATGAGCCCGCCCAGATGAAGGAACTCGGCTTCATCTATCACTCTATTGGGCGCGCACTTTAACGGATAAAATCAATCAAAAAACGCAAGGCTGATGGATAAGATTTCCAGGAGCCTCGCGTTTTCACAAAGTCAGATTCAAGCCTTCTTTGAAGGCCAAAGCTTTCTCCTGCCGCCTTCGAACAAGGAATATATCACCGGGATTAGAAGCAGGGAAACAAGAGTGGAAACCAAAAGTCCACCCACCACCGCTCTTCCCAGCGGAGCCTGCGTTTCACCACCTTCAGCCAGCCCCAAAGCCAGCGGGAGCAATCCCAAAACCGTGGTTATGGCAGTCATCAAGATGGGTCTTAGTCTCCGTCGTCCCGCGGTTTCAACGGCTTCGCGCAAATCCATTCCCTCTTCGCGGCGCAGCTTGTTTGCGGTGTCCACCAAAAGGATGGAGTTGTTCACCACGATACCTGCCAACATGATGATGCCCAGATAGCTTTGAATATTGAACGTGGTGCCGGTTAAAAACAGAATCAAAGCCACGCCAATGAAAGCGAAAGGAACCGTGAACATCACCACCAGCGGGTGTTTGAAGGATTCAAACTGACTTGCCATCACCATGTAGATTAAAATTATCGCCAGAATCAAGCCCATCAGCAGTTCGCGGAACGATTCCTGCTGTTGTTTGTAATCTCCCGCAATCTCAACACTATAACCCAGTGGCAGCGGAATTTTATCCAGCTCAGCCTGGATGTCTTTCACCACCGCGCTCAGGTTTCGTCCGCTGTGATTGGCGTTGATATCGATAACTCTTTCCTGGTTCAGCCTTTCGATTACAGTCGAGCTTTGGCTGCTTTCCACTCTCACCACATTTCTGAGAACCACAGGCGCTCCGGCGGGATTTACCACACTGAGATCAAGCAGACGCTCAATCGGCAGTTGGTCTGCATCCTTCACTCTCAAGGTCATGGGATATTCGCGCCCTTCTTCAACAAATTCTCCGGCACTGGAACCCGAAAGTGCGGTTTCCAAAACCTGGGCAATCTGTTGAACGCTGAGGCCCAAATCCGCGGCTTTACGGCGATCAATCACAATCAAATCTTCCGGCGCCCCCGCTGTGCGGCTCAGGTTTGAATCTGTGATACCCCTGATTCCTTCAATGGATTTCTGAATGATGTGGGCAATACGATATGATTCATCGAGGTCGTGTCCTCTAATCTGGATGGAAAGCCTGCTGCTGCCGCCCATAAAGCGCGTCATTTGGCTGCTGGAAGCTGTGCGAACCCGGATTCTGGCTCCGGGGATTCCTGAAAAACGTTTGCGAATTTCGTTGGCGATATCCTCGTCGCTGCGGCTGCGTTCTGAGCGCCCCGACAGCCTCAAGCGCATGGAACCTGTGTTCGAACCTGAAGCCCAGCCTCCACTGCCGGCTTGGGTGATGACGTTCACAATCTCATCGATGCCTTCGAGCCGCTTTTCCAGCTCTTTCATTTTGACATCCACCACTTCCAGGCGCGTTCCGGCTTCCATGTCCAAATTCACGCGGAGCTCGCCCTCGTCTGCTTCAGGCATCAGTTCCGAGCCGATGAAAATTGCCAAAACAACCGCCCCAAGCAAGGTTCCCACTGCGATTAGCATTGTGGTCCTGCGCTTTTTCATCACCCAGGCAAGCGCTTTCGCGTAGATATTCTCCATTCCGCTCAAAATGCGTCCTGTGGCATGAAAGATTCGGCAGCGCAGGCTGTCTTTGCGTCCTTTTGGTTCGCTGCTCACTTCCAACATGCGGCTGGAAAGCATGGGCACGATGGTGAGCGCCGTCACCAGCGAACAAAGCAGCGCGAAAACCACCACAAACCCCAGTTGGCGATACATCAAGCCTGTCATGCCCTTCATGAAAATCAGCGGTAAAAACACCACCACTGAAGTCAAGGTGCTGGCGATGATGGGCGAAGTGACTTCTCCGGCTCCCAGGATTGCGGCTTCCTTGGGTTTTTTCCCCAGTTCCCGATGACGGAAGATATTTTCCAAAACCACGATGGAGTTGTCCAAAAGCTGTCCCACCCCAAGCGCTAACGCCCCGATTGTCATCAAGTTAAGTGTGAATCCTGAAAAATAGAGCAGCCCAAAAGTCGCCATGATTGAAATCGGAATGGCGGTGGAAATCACCAAAGTGCTTTTGATGTTTCGCAAAAAGAAAAGTAGGATGAGAATCGCCAAAATACCACCGATAATCACACTGCTGGTAACGTTGTTGATGGCGCTGTTGATATAGATGGATTGGTCAACCAAAGGCACCACTTTCACTTGGGAAATGCTGCGATTGATGTTTTCAACCTCTTTCAACACACCTTTGGCAACGCGCACCGTGTTTGTTCCTGATTGTTTGCTCACCGAAATCTGGATGCCAGGTTCACCATTGATGCGAACCACGCTGTTCAGTTTTGAGGTGCCGTCTTCGATGGTGGCAATATCTCCCAGAGCGATAACGCTTGAACCGCGTTGCCCAATAACAGTTTGCTCAAGCTCGTCCAAATTTTCAAAAACACCGGGAACCCTCACCGTAATTTGATAGTTGCCTCTATAATTCGTGCCTGTGGGCTTGTTGATATTTGCGGCTTTGATGCGGGTGATGATTTGATCCATGGAAAGCCCCAACGCGCTGATTTTTTGGGGATCAACGTTGATGGAAATCTCGCGGGTTTGACCGCCCCAAACGTTCACGCTGGCAACGCCGTTAACTCGTTCCAGCCGATAGGCGATTTCATTATCAATCAGGCTTCTCAGGCTCACAGGCTCCAAGTCGCTCACCACGCCCATCATCACCACAGGCATGGCAGCGAGGTCAAATTTACGCAAAGAAGGCCGGGTGGCACCTTCGGGAAGGCGGCCAATAATGCGATCCAGGCGGTCGCGGATATCGTTGGAAGCGGCATCCAAATCCGTACCCCAGGCAAAATAAACCTGTACGCTGCTGGAACCTTCCGATGAGCGGGACGAAATTTCCTGAACTCCTGCCACAGCGCTCACAGCCTCTTCGATGGGTCTGGTGATAAGCTCTTCCATCACCAGCGGACTGGCTTTGGAATAGCTGGTGGAAATGCTCAAAGTGGGGGAGGTCACATCCGGCATGGCGTCGATGGGAAGCCTGCTCAAAGCTATCCCACCCAGGATTATCACAATCAGCGACACCATAATGGTGGTCACCGGTGCGTTTACTGAAGTTTGGGCAATCTTCATTTCTTGCCGCCGGGGTTTTGTCCTTGCCTGCCACCAGGCTTTCTGCCTGGCTCGTCTTCATTTTGACCCAGGCTGATTTGGCTGCCGTCATCAAGTTGGTCTTGTCCCAAAGTCACAACCTCACCTTCCAATTCAGGGGAGACGATTTCCACATGGCTGGCAGTTTGGATGCCTTTCTCAATCGGAACAAAAGTGACGGTGGAAGCGGCTTTATCCACCACAAAAACTCCTTCCTGTCCCCGATGTTTACAAATCGCCGCATTGGGTACGGCTCTCACATTTTCTTTGGTTTGAAAAGTGATTGTAGCACGGGCAAACATGCCAGGCTTGAGTTTCAGACCAGGATTTTCCACGCTGAGCTCAATTCTCGCCTGACGTGAATCTTCCTGAAGCATTGGCGCGATGCGGCTCACGCGGGCTTTAAATTGCTCACCCGGCCAGGAATCCGCATTCAAGGTTGCGACCTGTCCCACTCTGAGACGGGTATAATCGCTTTCAATCACATCGATTTCGACCTTGAGGGAACTGATGTCCAAAACCGAAACCAAGGGACTGCCGGAGCTCAATAATTGTCCCGGTTCGGCAAACCTTTCTCCAATCACCCTTTGCGAGGGTCCGCCGCTCCAATCCGCCCGGATGCGAGTGTGGGAAAGCTGGATTTCAGCGGCATTTTTCGCGGCGAGAGAGGCGTTGTATTTCGCCTGTTCAGACGTCAGGCTGGCACTGACGCGGTCAAATTCATCCTGCGAAATATAGTGCTTTGCCAAAAGCTGGCGGCTGTGTTCCAATGCCTTTTGAGCTTCTGAAAGTGAGCTGGCGGCTTGTGCCAGATTGGCTTTGGCCTTGTCGAATTCCAAGCGGAAAAGACTGTCTTCAAGCTGGGCAACCACCTGTCCCCGGGAAACGGTATCTCCAATATCCACAAATAGTTGTGCCAATTGTCCCGCTACTTTGGGTGAAAGAATGAAACTGCCGGCAGCTTTCAGATTTCCGCTGAAAATTGCGGAATCATCCAAATCCATGATTTCCACATTTGCCGTTTCCACAGGAACAGCCTGTGGTCCGCCGCGTCCCATTTCCTTCTTTTTAGATGTTCCACCAAAAATGCGCCAGGCAAAAAGGATTACCAAAAGCGCAATTGGAATCGCTATCAAAATTTTCTTTTTCATTTTCACACACCATCAAATCATTTGATCCACACACACTTACAAGATGTCGGCACAGAATTGCAAGGTCAGTTCCCGGTCAAGGAAAAAATCGAAGTCTGCCTCCAGACATTATGTGGATTAGGTTATCGCTCCAGCTTCACTCTTGACTCTGGCTCGAATGTGCCTCCAACATGCCTCCTGATCAACCCGAAAAAGAATCAGGATGATGAGGGGAAGATGCCAGGTTAATCTGCTTCAGGAGTCAAGAGTGGGGAGGGCAGGTGCCTTCCTGATATATTCATTGAAAGTGAGCTTGTATCCGGTTTTGGAGAGTAATTCCTTGCTTTTTATAAGCTCCCATTCCTCGAGATTGAACTCAGGAAAATAGGCGTCACCCTCAAATTCAGCTTCAATGCGAGTGAGGTATATTTTGGAAATCAGAGGCAAAAAAAGCCGGAAAACCTGCGCGCCGCCAGTGATGAAACATTCTCCTTCATCGCAATGGCAGAGGCAATCCTCCACACTGTGGCAAACTGTGGCGCCCTGGGCTTGGAAATCTTTATCCCGGGTGAGGACAAGGTTCAAGCGCCCCGGCAGAGGGCCCTGCAAACCCAGCCAGGTGTTTTTACCCATCAGGATGGGATGACCCATGGTTTTTTGCTTGAAATAGCGCAGATCCTCTGGAATATGCCAAGGCAGGGTTCCATTTTTGCCGATGAGCATATTGCGGTCAACCGCCACAATGATGGAAAGTTGGGTGTTTTTCATTTTCTCGACCTCCAATCGTTTTCTGGCGAGTGGCTTTAATTCATCGCAAGGCTGTTTAAACTCTGCTCAATGTGCTTTTAGGGTCTGAACACAATTTCACCGGAAAGCAGCTTGCTTTTCACAAAAACCGGTGTCTGGGCGACAAGACTGACATCACCCTCGCAAATCACGTCTTCGCCAAAACTTATATCACCAGTGACTTTCAAACTCTTGCAGCCGGTCAGCGAGGGCACACCTTCCTTGAAGCGTTCCAAAAGCTGGTCGATATTGCCATAATAGCGCTGGTCAAGTTCGATGGGCGGGATGTTTTCCACTCCGCGGCGCAGAACGACTTGGTATTGGTCGTTGAGTTCATACAGGTCGCTCCAGATTGCCAAGAGGTCATTGTTTTTCTTCACCGGCGCGAAGCGGGACCGCGGAACCAGGAGAGCCTTGGCGCCATTGAACACTCCAATCGCCGCTCCCATAGCCGTTTCCAGTTGGTAAATCGGAGTGTTGTCCACGGTTTTTGGATTTACAATCAAAGGAAGTGGCATGATGCCTTCGCCGGTGATGAGGTTCCATTCCAGCGCCTTGAGGTCAATCCATAAATTGTTGGTGTTGAAATAGTTATAGCGTTCGATATCCTGAAATTCATCCAGTTCCTCAGGCGGACATTGAGCTATCTCACGCAGCATGAGCTGGCCGTGTTTGTCCTGACAGAGGTGGCCGCCTTTTTTGTCTGCTTCGGTGCGGGTGCAAACTTCCATCAAAAAGTGGATTTCGTGTTCTTCCATATAGGCGGGGATGCTGGTGTCCACTGTGGCGCCCAGGTTGTCTGAATTGGAAACGAAGGCATAGCGGTAGCCCTCGGCAATCATTTGCTCCAAAACACCGGAGGCGCTCAGCGCGGCATAGATATCACCATGGCCGGGCGGATTCCACATCTTGTCTTCATCCTCATTTTCGTAAGGTTTGAGGTTGTCCTGGCGAATGCGGGGAAACTTGTGTTGCAAAAAGGATACAGGCAGCTTCTGGCGTTTGAGATCCGGATATTTTTCCAGATATTCCAGCGTTTCGGCTTCGGTGCTGTAACTGTTCATCAAAAGCAGCAAAACCTCATATCCAGTGCTGGCGCGAAGGGAAAGCACCTGCCTGGTGATGACATCCAAAAAGTTCATGTTTCCCTTCACGGGAAGCAGACTTTTGGGGCCGCTCAAACCCATGCTGGTTCCCAATCCACCATTCAATTTGATAACCGCAATGTGTTTCAAAATGGATTGGCGCCGGTATTCGGAAAGCGCGGAATGGGCAATCACATTCTGGGCTGAAGGGGGTTCGATTTGGGTTTTGGGAATCAGCCCCAGTTTTCCATCTTTCAGTTGCTCGTAATAGGTTGCAAATGTTCGGATTACCGTCTCAGGCAAGCCCGCGGCCTTCATTTGTTTGGTGAAAAGACTCGACATCGTCTCATCCTCGCTTGTGTTTGGAAAGAGTGTTTTGTAAAAGTTCTGTGTCCACTTCGCTGGGAACGGTTATGTGGCCTGCAGCGCCGTGTTTGTCGTTCCATGTTTTAACGGTTTCGATGGCGTTGGGATTGCAAGCCCAGTTGCGTCTGCCCACTCCACCTATCACGTCCCAGGAAAGCGCGGAAGCCACTACCTTGTCCATATATTCGCTGCCGTCCAAAACAATGCCGTTTCCACCATTTATGCTGCGTCCAATTCCAACTCCGCCGCCGTTGGAAAGCACCACCAAACTCATGCCACGGGCAACGTTTCCCGCAAAACAGTGGGTCGCCATATCTGCCATAACGTTGCTGCCGTCTCGGATGTTGGCAGTTTCGCGGAATGGGGAATCTGTTCCGGAGGTGTCGTGATGATCGCGTCCCAACATCACGGGGCCAATTTTGCCTTCGCGCACAAGCTGGTTGAACCTCAAAGCGATGCGTACCCTGCCTTCTTCATCGGCATAAAGAATGCGCGCCTTGGTTCCGACCACCAATTTATTTTCGTGGGCTTCGCTAATCCAATGGTGGTTGTCTCTGTCCATCGAGTTTCGGCTGGGGTCAATCAAATCCCTTGCCGTCTGGTCTGTGATTTTCAGGTCGCTTTCCCTGCCACTGAGGCAAACCCAGCGGAAGGGGCCGTAACCCCGGTCAAAGCAAAGCGGACCCATGATGTCTTCCACGTAGGAGGGGAAAATGAAGCCTTCGCTGGTGTTGATGCCGTTGCGGGCGATTTCCTTGGCGCCGGCATCGAAAACCGAAGCCATGAAGCTGTTTCCATAATCCCAAAACCTGGTTCCCTTCGCGTCAAGCCTCTGGATTACATTAAAATGACGGATGAGACTGGCATCGACGGCTTCCCGGAATTTGAGCGGGTCATTTGCCAAAAGCGCTCTTCCGGCTTCAAAATCGTATCCGGCGGGAGTGTATCCGCCTTCATAGACCGCGTGGCAGGAGGTTTGGTCGGAAAGCAGTTCCACCTTGATGTCGTGGGTGTCCACATATTCCAACAGGTCAACGATGTTGCCGTGGTAGGCAATGGAAAGCGCTTCACCTTTGGCGCGGTATTCATCCACCCAGTTGAAAATTTCCTGGGGATCCTTGGAAACGCGTCCCACCCAGCCTTGCTGGTGTCTGGTTTCGATGCGGCTGTAATCCACTTCCGCGATAACTCCGATGCCACCGGCAATTTCCACCGCTTTGGATTGCGCGCCGCTCATTCCGCCCAGTCCGGATGAGATGAAAAGCACTCCAGCCAAGTCTTTGTCAGCGGGAATGCCAAGATATTTGCGACCCGCGTTCAAAAGGGTGATGAAAGTTCCGTGAACGATGCCCTGGGGGCCAATATACATCCAGCCTCCAGCGGTCATTTGACCATAATTCGCGACGCCCAAAGCGGTCAAACGCATGAATTCTTCGGGATTGTCCCATTTTCCAATCACCAAACCGTTTGTGGAAATCACGCGCGGCGCTTCTTTGCGGGAGGGAAAAAGACCCAGAGGATGTCCGGATTGCACCACCAGTGTCTGCTCATCGGTCATCAGTTCCAGATATTTTTTGATGAGCTGATATTGCATCCAGTTTTGACAAACCTGTCCGGTTTCACCATAAGTGACCAATTCGTAGGGATATAGGGCGATGTCGAAATCGAGGTTGTTGTCAATCATTACCTGCATGGCGCGACCTGAAACGCTGCCCTTGTATTCATCAATGGGGCGTCCCCAGATTTTGCCAGCGGGGCGGTATCTATATCCATAAATACGCCCGCGGGTCATCAGTTCTTCCAAAAATTCCGGCGCCATTTTTTCATGATGCTCGGCTGGAATATAGCGCAGGGCGTTTTTCAGTGCCTGAGCAATTTCGGATTCGCTGAGCGTCAGGCCACGATTGGGCGCGCGGCGGTATTGTGGGTCAAAAACCGGATCTGGCGGCAGGACCGCGTCGAGTTTAACTTCAAAAGGCTTAGCCATATCATACCTCGTTAGGATAAATTCTTACTGGCTGTTTTGGCTTGCTCAATCTCTTGAAGGATGGATATTTAAAGAGCCGGATGCAAATGCAATTTTCCCAGCTGGCACTGCCAAAACTGCAGATTAATTAAACTTGCCAAAGAGGCGGTTTTTGTCAAGGCAAATGTGGGGCAGGGGCAAGGCTTGTTTCTAATTACCCAATTTTTAAACGATTGAGAGAGTTCATGATAAATGCTGGGGAAATAATGCAGCCTTTGGGTTGAAAAGAAAAACCCGGGAACGGATTCCCGGGTCGAGAGATTTTATGAGCAACGTTAAAAGCTATGCTTCCATCCAGTTTTCAACAATGCGGGGAAGCACTTCACCCGCTTTTCCTTGATGGAATTCATCCACAAAATGAGGCATTTCGCCAGCTTCGAGATTCACAGCGAGGGTTTTTGCTCCCAGATAGGAAGCGGTCATCACAAATCCCGCGGCGGGATAAACCACTCCGCTGGTTCCGACCACCATAAAAACATCGCAGGCTTGCAAAAGGGCGTCAATTTCCTGCATGCGATAGGGCATTTCACCAAACCAAACAATGTCTGGGCGCAGGCTGGCGCCGCATTTTGGGCAGGCTGGGATATCTGGATCGAGGTTGATGGAATCCATCGGAGAGCGGGAATTGCAGCTCAGGCAAAGCGCGTTTTCCAGGCTGCCGTGCATTTCAATAACGCGGGAGTTTCCAGCCCGGGTGTGGAGTCCATCCACGTTTTGGGTGATGAGGCTGAAATTTTGTCCAAGCCAGGTTTCCAGGCGAGCCAAAGCTTCGTGACCGGGATTGGGGTGAGCCTGTCGGGCTTGTTTCCAGCGTTCTTTGTAGAACCGCCAAACCATTGCGGGATTACGTTGATAGGCCTCAGGAGTTGCGACATCGGTGACGGGATAATTTTCCCAAAGTCCATCGCTGTCGCGGAAGGTTTTCAGCCCGGATTCAGCACTGATGCCGGCTCCCGTGAGAACCACCAATTTCGTATTTTCATTGATTTTTATCATTTCATTAACATCATTTTCCTGGTTGTTTCGCTCTTGGAATCGCTCAGACGATAGAGGTAAACCCCGCTGGAAACTGGGCGTCCCTGATCGTCTTGACCGTTCCAAACCGCGGTGTGTGTTCCCGCCGGGAGTTCAGAATCCACAAGGCTGCGGATTTTTTGGCCACGGAGGTTGAAAACATCGAGACTCACAGCGGCAGGACGGGGTAGGTCAAAGCGTATGGTTGTGCTTGGATTAAATGGATTGGGATAGTTTCCAAAAAGCTCGAAACGAAGGGTCTGGACAGGATCATCAGCGGCAACAATGAATTCGCTTTCAATGTAAACGTCATCGATATACCAACCTTCGCCGGTGACATAAGCATCGGAACCGAAAACGAAGCGCACACGCGCGTTTCCAGTGTATTGTGAAAGGTCGAATTCTGCCTGAGTCCATCCGAAGGAGCCGGAATAGACATAAGTATCTGCGGCAAAAGGCGATGCGGGGTTGTTGTAAATCCTGCGCGGATAGCCGCCCACAGGCTCAATTTGCACCCAGGGACCATCATCAATGCTGAGTTCAACCAAGCCTCCATCCCAGGCGTGGGTGGAGTTTGTGTGGACTTCCGCATCCATCCAGTGATGGAAAAACAAACGTCCATTCAGACCCAGCGGAATCACCGGGCTTTCCAGAGCGCCATGAGCAGAACCGGCATAATCTGTCGATCCGGCTCCACCAAATTTCATGGACCATGAGCCGTTGGGGGTGAAGTTGCGATGGTCATCACGATGCCATTGATCGGAGAAATTTGCCAGCGGTGGATAGCTTATCCACCCATGCTGCTCATTTTCAAAGCTATATTTTTGGTTGCCAACGTAGATTGTGAACACGCCTTCCAGGATATTTCCGTTTTCGGCAGTGATGAGATAGCCAACGTTTGCAGAGCTTCCGATGGGCATATCTTCGGAAACCCCAATGTCTATGACGCTTTCACAGAAAATGAAATCATCGGAATAAATGGGATCCAAGCCGACATCGAAAGCTGAAAGGCTGATGAGCGGGTTGTCTGAAAACATGATGAGCATGGGGGAGAAGGCATGACCGCTGCCGCTGTTGCTGACAATGAGATTCAGGCTGGGATTGTCTCCGGGCATAATCATGAGGTTGGAACCGACAAATTCATAGGCGTCCAGTTTGATTTTTGGGGCGTTCAACATCAAGGTTATAGGTGTGACAGCTTCGTGGGAATCGAAGGTGGTCACAAAATTCATGCTGGCTATATGTTTATCGGGATATTCTCCGCTGATGCGGATTTTGAAAAAACCTTCGATGGTCTGGGTTTCAGAGGCGTTCAGGGGGTCGAATCCGCAGCTGCTGTTCAAGACGCTGATATTGGGTGAGTTGCTTTCCAGGCGAAGGGTTCCAGGGTTAATCTGGTCAATCAGACCCACGTTTTGGATGGTAACGGTGAGGTCGATGAGTTCGCCGGTGTGGTAAAGACCGTCATCATCAAGATAATCCACGCTGGAGGCAACCACGTAGGGTTGGTCGGTGGCAATCACGTTGATGGTTTCGTTGAAGGCAAAAAAGTCGTTCGCGATAATGCTGATTTGATAGTCACCAGGCGTGAGGGATTGAATCAGCGAGATATTTACCATGCCGGTGTAGTCCGCTTCGGATTCCCAAAGCAGTTCATCACCGTTTTTCAATCTGAGAGTGGCGCCGGGCGCGTTGGTGAGGATTTGGTAATTGTTCAAACCAACAGCCCAGTAGGAAGGAAGCTGAACGCTCATTTCCTGAGGCGTGTCACCCCAAACCATCAGAGCAGGGTCTCCAAAAAGATTTGTTTCATAAACAACCCAATACATCACGGGTGAGTTGGACATGAAGGGTATATTGTCCACCTTGCTGTCTGCCAAAACAAAACCCAGCTCTCGCAAATCTTCGCCAAAAATGGCATCAATATACTGACGGTGGATTTTTTGAGAGGCTCCATCAGTGGAACCTTGCATACCCCAACCGTAGCGGGAATGAGAAATCATGGCCACCGCGGAGGTGGAAATGCTGGTGAATTTTTCCGTGATGCAATCCGAAGTATATTGACCAGCGTTGGTTTCGCGGTTATCAAAAGAGCCGGCATAGCAGCCTTGCGTGAAATAGATTGAATAGTTTTGATTGATGCCGTTATTGGTGATGTTGCTTGCGGTGACAGCCTGGTTATTCAGACGCATGCAATAGTTCGTGAACGAGTGTCCCAAGTGGTTCACAAGGTTGGGGCCCTGGCTCAGCAGAGGGCGAATCTGGCTTCCGGTCCAGGAATCAGCCTGACCGTAGGTTCTGTCGTAGAGGGTGCTGATGTTCCAATCTGTTGGCACTCCAACAGTTGTGTAGCCGTTCATGGAGCTTCCACCAATCATTTCATCCATGTAATCCCCACCCCAGGTGGGACCATCCCAAAGCCATTCTCCCACGAAAAGTGAGGTTTTTGCATCCGCGACCACAGGTTGAGTCATATAGCTGATGGTTTTATGGATGAAGTTTTCGATTTCGGCATCGTTGTTATAGCAAAAACGTCCAATGGAAAGCTCGGGAACCAAATCCGCTTCGGCAGGTTCGCCCCAAAGATCGTTTCCATTTGAGTTCCAGTTTCCATCCAGGCAGCTATAATACATGTCGGCGGGGATATCGTAGTCCACATATTCTGCTCCGCTGCCCATATTTACATAAAATCCGCGGTGGGGAATCACGTCTGTATCGCCAGCTAAAAGCACGTGGCGCAGGGGGTTGCTTTCATAAACATCGATGATGCAATTGCGGATTTTTTCCTGAAGGTCTTGGCCGGTGAAGCCGCTCTGGATTTCCTGGACGGATTTCATCATGACATTCATCCCACGCTGGTTGTGAAACTCTTTAATGGGCTGCCATTGGTCGAATTTTGATTCATCGTGAATGATGAGATATTCAAAGCCGTTTTCGCGGGAGGAATATTTTGGAATATCGACGCGGTTGTCCACAGAGCTTTCCAACTGACTGCGAATGTAGGCATCCTGTTTCAGAAGGCTCAAAGCCGCGCTGGCTCTGGAACCTTGAGCGGTGCGCACGGTCACATCAATCTGACGGAAAAAAGTCAGTTCAGAGTTTTGGGCATCATATTGGAAGGGGCAAACAGCGGAAAAGTTTATGGGATGCCCGCTCAGGAAATGGGTATTGACCCCGTTGTGGGCGATTTCAGGCCAAATATCGGCACTTTCGTAGATGTCAGGATTCGGCAGGGTGCGCGGATGCTGAATCTGGCAGGAAAGCGGATACTGGGGCTGAATCGGCGCGATGGGTCGCTCCAGCGAAAAAACCTGGGGCTGGCTGAGCCTGACCTCAATGTCGAAAGCTTCCTCACCGGGATTCAGCAGGATTTTGGTTCCAAACCAGGGCAGTTCGGGTTCTCCGGACTCGCCCCAACTCTGGGCGCCATCCAGTTTCACAAATGTGTATTCTTCCGAAACCTTCAGCGAAGGTTGAGACATTGTGTATGAAATATTTACATCGGCTGCCAAGGCGGCAAAACAGATGAGCAGGGAGATGACGGTTAAAAAATGTTTCATTTGGCAAAGACCTTATCGCGTTTTTATTCATTATTATGCAAACCACATTCCAAAGGCGGGAATTCTTTTCCACACCTGTTTTTTCAGATGTTTTGCAGGGA
>JAAYKA010000043.1 GCA_012522635.1 Candidatus Cloacimonadota bacterium | reverse complement strand
TCAGCGCCGCCCATCGTCTCTGCGGATACGAAGGTGCCTGCAGCAACCTGCATGGCCATAACTGGACTGTGCGGGTGGCACTTACATCCAAAAAACTCGATGACATTGGCATGGCGATGGATTTTGGTCTCATCAAAGGCCTGCTCAAACAAATCACAGACGAGCTTGATCATGCCTATTTGAATGACCTGCCAGAGTTTAAGGACATCAATCCCACTTCCGAAAACCTGGCACGGCACATCTTTGAGCGCATGGAAAATAAGCTTGCGAATCCCTTAATTCAGGTGGCGGAGGTCGAAATCTGCGAATCCCCATCTTCCAGTGTGGTTTATTATGGTCCGCTTCGTTGAATCCTTTTTCGTGAAAAGCGCGGTGGAGCCAGCGGATTATCCCGCCAGCGCCTATCCGGAATTTGCCTTTGCCGGACGCAGCAATGTGGGAAAATCCACCCTCATCAACCTGCTCACAAACAACAGTAAACTCGCCAAAACCAGCGGTACACCAGGCAAAACACGCCTGCTGAATTTCTTCCTCATCCGCTGGAAGGACGACAGTGACGAAAGCCAGGGACGCCTGCAGCTTACCGACCTTCCCGGCTATGGCTATGCCGAAGTTTCCCAGGCTGAACAGGAAAAATGGCGCCGCATGTTGGATCACTATTTTGAACAGCGGGAACAAGTTAGGGGCATGATTGTGCTTGTGGACATCCGCCGTGAAGCCGATCCCAAGGATATTCTGATGTTGGAACTGCTCCGTTTGCGCGGCATCGACCACTGCGTGGTCGCCACCAAGGCAGACAAAATTCCCAAAACAAAGCTTGCCAAAACCCTGAAGCTTCTTGCCCACGGATTGGGGCTGGGAAATGCACCCATCACAGCCGTTTCGGCGCTTAAAAACACCGGATTGGAGCCGCTCTACGAGTGGATTGGCCAGCGTGCTAAACCCTGATGCCACATGATTTTGACCTAATCGTGGTGGGCGGAGGCCATGCCGGGGTGGAAGCCGCTTTGGCTGCAGCCCGCCGGGGCGCGAAAACCGCGCTCTTTGTGCTGAAACTGGAATCCATCGGCCGTCTGAGCTGCAATCCTTCCATCGGTGGACCCGCCAAAGGTCACCTTGCCAGAGAGATAGATGCTCTGGGCGGAGAGCTTGGCCACATCGCCGACCTTTCCGGAATCCATTTTCGAATGTTGAACCGCAGCAAAGGCCCGGCAGTCTGGGCTCCGCGTGCCCAAAATGATCGCAACCTCTATTCCCAGCTTATGCGCGAGCAGGTGGAACACCAGGAAAACCTCAGCCTCATCGAGGCTTCCATCTCCCAAATCATTGTGGAAAAAGGCAGAACCGTGGGTGTGCGCTGCAATCTGGGCAAGGAATACCGCGCTGGGCAGGTCATCCTGGCACCCGGAACCTTCCTGCGCGGCATGATTCACGTGGGCAAAATCTCCGTTTCCGGCGGTCGCAGCGGTGAGCCTGCCGCCAATGAACTCTCCCAAGACCTTCTGCGTCATGGCTTTAAGCTCGAACGCTTCAAAACCGGCACCCCACCCCGGGTGGATATGCGCAGCCTCGATTTTTCCAAATTGGAAGAGCAGCCCGGCGACCCCGATCCCGAAGGTTTTTCCTGGTATCGTGACATCACCCTGCAAAACCGCGTGAGCTGCTACATGACGCGCACCACCCCCGAAACGCATGCCATCATCAGCCAAAACCTCCATCTATCTTCACTTTACGGCGGTATAATCCAAGGCATCGGGCCTCGCTATTGCCCTTCCATTGAAGACAAAATCGTAAAATTTCCCCAGCGTGATACCCACCAAGTTTTCATCGAACCGGAAGGCTTGAACACCTTTGAAGCCTATGTGAATGGCGTTTCCACCTCTTTGCCGCCAGACATCCAGGAAAGAATCCTGCACAGCATCCCCGGCTTGGAAAACGCACGCGTGATGCGTCACGCCTACGCCATCGAATACGATTGCATCGACCCCGCCGAAATCGATTCCAGCCTGCAATGCAGACGGATTAAAGGTCTTTGGCTGGCGGGACAAATCAATGGCAGTTCCGGCTATGAAGAAGCCGCCGCGCAGGGCATTATGGCTGGCATAAACGCCACCCTGGCTCTGGAAGGGCGCGAACCCATCATTCTGAGCCGCTCCCAAGCCTATATTGGGGTGCTGATTGACGATCTTGTCACCCGCGGCACCAACGAACCCTACCGCATGTTTACATCTCGCGCGGAATACAGGCTGCTGCTGCGTCAGGACAATCGCGACGAAAGTCTCATGCCTCTGGGACATGAATTGGGACTGCTTTCAGAGCAGCGCTGGCAACGATTCCAGCGCACCATGGAACTGAAAAAGCAGGAATTGGAGCGCCTCAAAAGCGAGAAAACCCTGCCTCATCCCGACCTTCGCGAACCCCAAAAATTTGCCGCGTTACTCAAGAGGCCGGAAGTATCCCTGCAAGAGCTTGAAAAATATGGCTACAAGCCTTCCCCGGAGGTCACACCAGACATCCTCCGCCGCTGCGAACTCGAAATCAAATATGAAGGCTACCTAAAACGCGCCGAGGATGAACTGCAGCGCTTTAAAGCCGCGGAAGACCTTATCCTTGATGAAGATATCGACTATCAAAGCATCGAAACCATCGCCTGGGAAGCCCGGGAAAAACTGGCAAAAATCAAGCCTCGCAGCCTGGGACAGGCAATGCGCATCCCCGGAGTCAATTACACCGATACCGCGGCGCTCTTGGTCTGGCTGCGCCGAACCGGAAAATAAACTATCTCAATCCGCCTGCGCAAAAATCAAATGGTGACGCTCAGTTTCATATAAACCGTGGACAAATCCTTTCTTAATTCCCCCAGCGGAGCAGTCCAAGTGGAAGCTTCCTCCTGCGTTTGGGCTGATTTTAAGCCCAGATATAAAAACCAATCCGGCTTAAACTCATAGCGCAGATTTCCAAAGTAGCTCAATTCCGCTGAACTTTCCAGTTTTTCGTAGGTGCTCAAGCCGCTTCCCATCGATATTTTAAAGCTCGGAGCGGGGGTGAAGTCCAGCCCCGCGTTGGCAACAATATATTGATTGTCCAAGAGCGTGAAATATCCTGGAAACACTTCCACCGTCTGCCGCCTGTAACCTTTATGATTCCAGGTTCCAGATACCCATAAAGACAGGTTGTCAAAGGGTTTCACCATTGCCGAGCCGCCAAGCGTGTGTTTGGGATAGGTGTCCGAAAGTGCGTAAACCAATTCGGTCCCAACGTT
>JAAYKA010000042.1 GCA_012522635.1 Candidatus Cloacimonadota bacterium | reverse complement strand
TTGTCGGTAAGATATCCCGCGTCGTAGGAAAGGTCTTTGGAAAGCCAACCGCCGTCCAGACTGAAAGCAAAATCCCCCGGGCTGTAAGCCAGATCCAGTTTGGTTTGATAGCCAATATCGGGCTCAGTCATTCCCAAAGCTTCGTCCTTGCTGGCTGAAAGGTTATATCCGGCTCCAATGCTCAGGCGCGGAATGGGTTCCCACCTCGTAGCTCCGCTGTAAAGATGCCCGTAATATCCGCTGTTCATGCGGCTCACCAGTGCGTTTTTAAATTTGAATGTTTTCCAGCCGGGGTTCAATGCCAGCACCTGGTAGTAGTCGCCGCGGTTCAGCAGATAATCTCCAATTTTAATGTCTTTATCCCAGGCTGCCAAAGCTCCCCAATTCAGGTTTCCCAGGTTTCCTGTGCCTTTGGCGGCAACGCGCGGCTGCACGATGTTTCTGGAATAAAATACGTTCCAATCCAAGCCAAAAACGTCCAAATCCTCCGTGAAGAAAAAGCGGTTTTCGTCGTAGTAAGGCGGATCTTTTTGGTTATAGTCGTCACGCGCGCTGTCCATCGGAATGTCGGAATAGTCGGGGTTCAGGGCAATCTTGATGCGTGTCCGCTGCCCTGGATTAAAAAAGATATCCAGCCCCACGTGTTCGGGATCAAAGCTGCTTTCACGACTAATCAGGTCATAACTTTTAACAAAATATGGCCTCAGGGAAAAATCCAGCTTGTGCCGCACCTGACTTTGCAGTTCGATATCCTGCGCCTTCAAAAAATAATCTTTCCCATCCTTGGTGTTCGCATAGGGAAAAGAAAAATATTCCTGCTTGTGATGGTGATAGCGGGTTAAAATGATTTTCCACTGATAGGGAAGCTCCTGCTTGAAGCGCAGTTCATTCAAGGGAATCCGCATGGTCACCTGCCAGATTTTATCACGTATATCGCTGGTGTAGTTGTAGTTACTGTTCCAGGAATAGTCCACATTCATGCGCGAATCCCGAACCCCGTCAACGATGTTTCCCAGGGGATAGGCTGCGTAATAATAGGCGTAATGCGCATCGGGGATGGTGATTAGCTGAACCCGCATGAAGTCCGATGAGGGAGCCTCATCCCGCATGGAAATGGCGCCTTTGTGAAAGTTTTCATCGATCTCCGCCTCAAAACGGATCACCAAATCGCCCCCATCCTGCCAAAGCCAAGCCTTGGTTTCCAGCTTTTCCGGCTTTTTGTCATCGGGATCCACCCGCACGAAGCCGCTCAGCAGATTCTCATCAGTCAAAACCGGCTCCGCGGAATCCGGCAACACCATAGCACCGCAATTTACCATCAGCGCCGTCAAAATCAAAAAACACCATTTTCTCATGCTTTCATCTCCTAAATCCAGATTGAATATAAAGCTTAATTTAGATGTAACATAACCATAAATGGGGGGGGGTAATATGTCAACAAAAATCTTACTCTTGGGAAATTATTGGCTTCTGAAAGCTTGCTGAATCACCCTCAATAAACCTGAAAAACAATGAGTTGGATTTTACACCAACATTTGGGACTCAACAACCCCATGCGAGGGCAAATCCCGGGATAGCCTTAATTTTAGGATTGTATTCCACCTGGGATTCAGGGTCTCTTTTACCGCTCCAAAACCGGATCATTTTCAAGGTTTAGGCTGTATACTTAAAGGGGTGACACTCCAATGACACTCCATTTCACTGAAAAACTCCGTTTTCTTAGGCCGCTCTTGCCCCAAGGCGTTTATCAAGTGATAATCAAGCCTTAATCAAGCGTTAATTATTAAGACTTGATTAAGGCTTGATTAAGAAGTGATGAAGGCTTTCAATAAAGGGCAGAAACGGTGCAGAGTGCAGTTTTATTCACGGCAAAAAGCATAAACAGAGAGGGGTGAGTATGTTTAAGGTTTACTGTCACAACCGAGTTTCTAATGATGGCAATGCCTGAATTTCGATAAATCGACACCGTATGTGCAATTTGCGCTTGACAAATTCAAGCCCAAAGATGAAGCAACGTTGTAGCATTTACGACATTAAATTGCAAACCTGCAATCTGCAAACCATTTTTAAGGAGTATAAACCATGCCCCTGCCACAAAAAGAAGCGCTGTTCAGCCTGCTCAGCAGCGTTGTATTCATCGTCGTCAAGGCGTTTGTGATTCCCGATTTGGGAGCTTTTAACCTGGAATTGACTTTAACGCTGCTGGCGCTGTTCAATGTTTCGCTATGGGCAATCCGCATTCTGCTGAATTTTCGGTTCAAAAACATGGAACAAAGGGATAAAAACATCCGTTTCCAGGCTGCCATGCTGGCAATTCATCTCAGTTTGGTTGTTGTATTTGTCTATGCAGCGGTGCTTTATCTCCTCCACCGTCAAAGCCTTGCCGTGCCGCTGGAAAGAGTTTTGGACCTTGCCTATTACACTTGGATCTCTTTTTATCTGTTTTGGACCGCGGGAATTTTGGCTCTTTGCAAGCGCGGCCCCCTGGATATTTGAATGCAGATAGCGCAATTTTAAGGAAGGTTCAAAATGGATTTTATGGAACTTTTGGCAAGCCGACACAGCGTGCGGGATTTTTTGCCGGACCCTATTCCCGATGATGTTTTAAATGAAATTTTGGAGGCGGGACGCCTGGCTCCTTCAGCCCAGAATCGGCAACCCTGGCGCTATGTGGTTTTAAGGGATCCCCAACATATCAAAAAACTGGCGTTGAATTCTGGACTGCTGGGTCTTTCCAACCTATTCATCAGAAGCGCGCCCTGCCTGATTGCGGCTTGCTCTGACAGCTCCAAAGGTCTTCGCGTGAACGGTCTGGACTATCATCTGGTTGATGTGGCAATCTCGGTGCAGCAAATGGTTTTGGCTGCCTGGAACCGAGGCGTGGGAAGCTGTTGGATGGCCGCTTATAGCGAAACAGCCGTCAAAAAATATCTGGAACTACCCAAATCCTGGCGGGTTATAGCCTTGCTGCCCTTTGGTTATCCAGCCGACAAAAAAACACTTTACACCAAAGCTTTGAGCTTTTTCCCCGACAGCAAAAACCGGCTACCCCTAAATAAGATTGTCCGCTTTTTTGGGGAGGACTAAAAAACCGTGCTATTTCAGAAAAGTTCCCTTATCCAATTCTCTGAACGCGGTTGCTGTTTCCTCACGAGTGTTCATCACAATGGGTCCACGCCATGAAATTGATTCATTCAGTGGTTTGCCCCGCAAAAACAGCATGCGAAAGCCTTCCGATGAGGTTTTAAAACTAACTCCATCTCCATTGTCCAGAAGCGCGACCTGACGGTTTCGGACAATTTGGCCATCAACCTCCACTTCTCCCTCATAAGCATAGAAAAAGCAGGTTTCCCCAGCCGGAGCAGGTAAGCTAAGTTCTGTCTCCGCCGGGATATATACATCCCAATATTGGGGCTCGATCATGATATCCTGCGCCGGCCCCTTCACATTTTGGAATGATCCGCAAATCACTTTAATTTCCGCGCCGTTAGGAAGTTCCACCTTGGGTATGTCCGCTGCCAGAATGTCCTGATAGCGTGGCTGCATCATCTTTTTGGAGGCGGGCAGATTTGCCCAAAGCTGGAAGCCATACATGCGGCCAATCTCGTTGGGTTTTGGCATTTCCTGGTGGATGATGCCGCGCCCAGCCGTCATCCATTGCACATCACCTTTGCGAATAACCCCGCTGTTGCCAAGGCTGTCTGAATGCTCCGCGCTGCCTTCCAACATGTAGGTGATGGTTTCCATACCCCGGTGCGGATGCCAGGGAAAGCCCGCCAAGTAATTGCGGGTATCGTCGTTACGAAAATCATCCAGCAACAAAAAGGGATCAAAAAGCCGTTCATCTCCAAAACCAAAGGCTCGGACAAGCTGTACGCCTGCCCCTTCCAAGGTGGGTTTGGCATTTCTTATTAACCTGATTTTTCGCATCGGAGTCACTCCTTTCATGGTTTTTGCTGTAAAAAAGAAAATTCAGCGGCGCCACAGACAATCTATCCCGAACATCATTTAAAACCAAAAACGCCTTCAAATGTATAAAACAAAGCTGGGTAAGATTTTTGGCGATAAAAAAACCGTGGGGATCGCCGGGCGGCGTCCCCACGGACTCGGAGGGCATTCTATGTAGGGTCTGTGATTACGAAGTTTAAATATGGATGAATCTTGTCAAGTTATTTTTTTTCTTCCTTCGAAACACACCGTTTTCTGAGCGGGAAAATCTCGCATCAAAGCATGGAAATCAGATCGGCAATAAAACTGTCTATCTGCCTCTCCGTTGTGTTATATCCACACATGAGACGCACTTCGTTGAGCGCCTCGTTCCACATGTAAAAATGATATTTTTCCATCAGAGCGGAAGTTATGTGACGAGGAAGAATGACATAGACAGAATTCACCAGCACCGGCTGGGTAACCCGGATTTGTGGGATTTTTTTCAGCTTTGATGCCAAAAGCGCTGCCATCTCATTGGCTTGCAAGGCGTTTTGACGCCACAGCTCATCTTCCAGATATGCTTCAAATTGCGCCGCGATATAGCGCATTTTACTGAAAAGCTGGCTGCATTGCTTGCGATAAAACCGCTGATTTTCACAGAGCTCAGGCCGATAACAAATCAGAGCTTCACCAAAAAGCAATCCATTCTTGGCCCCGCCAAAACTGACAATATCCACCCCGGTATCCTTGCACATTTCTTTAATTGAACAATCCAGAGCTGCGGCCGCATTTGCCAGACGCGCCCCATCGACATGAAGATACATTCCCTGTTGATGACAAAAATCCGCCAAAGCCTTCAGCTCCGCCAACGAATAGAGCGTGCCATATTCCGTGCTTTGCGTGATGGAAACCACGCGCCCTTGGGAGTGATGCTGATCGCGGTTGTTCAACAGGTGTGGAAATATCATTTCCGGGCTCAACTTGCCATTGGTGCTGTCAATCACTTTCAATCTGGCTTGGGTGAATTTTTGCACGGCGCCGCATTCATCCACATTGATGTGGGCGCTATTCGCGCAAAAAATAGCGTGGAAAGAGCTTACAAGATTTTGCAGGGCAACCACGTTCGCGCCTGTGCCGGTGATTACAAACGAAGCTTCACAACCGCCCCCAAACAACCATTCAAGCTGCTTCAACACTTTTCGCGTGAGTGGATCGTCGCCATAAGCCGGGCAAAATCCTGTGTCCGCCTTGCGCATGGCGTCCCAAACTTTGGGATGCACACCGCTGTGGTTATCACTTCCAAAACTGATGGAAAACATATTTTCTCCTAATCTTCACTTTCGCGCTTCTGGCTGCAGCTTTGACCTGTAAACCTTTCACTAAAACAACGAGGCTGCTTTTTCGGCATTGCCAAAATCCACCTAAGTGATGATGCTAATTAATCCTATAAGACAAAATAATAAAACACCCGACAGTTATTCTGCCGGGTGCATATTTTGATGAAGCCATCCGCTTATTATCTTTTTCCGCAAATCGCGAATTCCAGAAAAGCTATGCTTCATCTTCTTCAGATCTTAATCAACAAATATTTCCGCGATCATGCATCTTGCAGAGCCACCACCATTGGTTTCAATGGTTTGAAGTTCTATGGCAAGAATTTTGCTGTATTTGGAAATGGTCTCCACTTGTTCGGGTGTAAGCGCATCTTTGGCAGCCTGGGACATTATCATGAGGGGTTGCCCGCTGCGGCTTTTCAACTCAATCATGTTTCCGGCAAAATGCATCATCTGATCCTGAGTGATTTCCACAATAATCTTTCCGGTTTCCTTGAGCTTGGAGACAACTTTTTCACGCTCCTCTTCCGTTTTGATCACATCCAGGCAAATCACTGCAAGCTTGCTGCCCACTTCCATCATCACATTCGTATGATAGATGGGATTTCCCGCCTTGTCAATCGCATCAAAAAGCAGATATTCATATTTCATTTGCGAACCAAAGTCTTCGAAAACATTATCGGAAGTACGCTGTGAACGACAGGCATAGGCAATTCGTCTTTCCCTGTCGAAAATCATGCTTCCGGTTCCTTCCAAAAACTCGTTTTTTTTTTCCCAGCGGGTCAGGTCGATCACTTTTTCGTGTTTCAGCTTATTGCGCAGCAGGTCCAACACTTCCGGCTTCCGTTCCGCTCTTCTGTTCTCCGCAAACATGGGATAGAGCACCAGCTCTCCCGTGTTATGAGATGAAAACCAGTTGTTTGGGAAAACCGAATCGGGTGTGTGCGGCTCTTCTGTATCTTGCATCACAATCACTTCCACGTCGTTGTCTTGCAACAGCTTAACAAATGCATCAAATTCTTCAACTGCTTTCTGATGCACGCCGCTCTGTTTTCCTTGCTGCTGAAATTGGTTGTTTACTCCAGTTTCCACGTTAAATTCAAATTTCGCAGGACGCACCATTAGAATCCTGGAGGTTGTTTGCATAACTTTTTTGTTCGTAGACATATATTTCTCCTTATTTTCTTCCTGTCTTTGCAGCCGATTTTCGGATATTTCAGCTTCGGGTTGGACAGGCAAATCCAAATCCGGCAACGCTTTCATCTTCTTTTTTTGCCGTATTCTGGCGTAAATCACCAAAAACGGCAGAATGGCAAAAAGCATGGAAGTGAAGCCGGTGATGAGGTAAATCCAAGCCTGCCGCCTGCTGGCAGCAGAAAAATCTTGGTTAAACGTATATAAATTTGAATGATATGCTTGCTCGAAAGCCCGGTTGAAATTGGTTTTTTCGCCCCGCCGATTGTTGGCGGCAACGATTTCCCAAAACCTCTTCCAGGCTCCGGGGTCATTATCACGCATATAACGCACGGCAAAATAGGAAGTTACATAATACAATTCCCAATCTTCCCGCTGTTGGGGATAGCTGTGTCCCAGTGTGAAAAGATCCAGCCGATTTCCCCAAAAACGCTCGCGCACATAGTAGTAATAGCGTTCCAAGCCCATCTGTCCGCCGCTCTGGGTTGCCAAACCTTCGTGCAGCCAAAGCGGCGCCTGAACCAAAACCTCATCCAAAAGCCAATGCGTGTATTCATGCAGGATGAGACCGCCATAATTGCGTGGAACCTGATCAATGCTGCGAACGTAAATCCGGCGCTCACGCGTGGAATAAAAAGCCTCGCTGAATTCAACGATGGCGCCTCTCCCACGTGCAAGGTTTTGATATCGTGTCTGGTCTGGAATGATGCGGATTTCCGCCTTGGTGCGCGGATAAACTCCCAGGCTCATCTGCAGCAGGCCCACGCGCTCTTCCAGTTCATTCACGAAAGCCTTGCCGCCGGGAAAAGCTCCGTCCACACTGTAGATTACGAAATAATCCGTGGACGCCGCCACTTTCCATGCAAAATCCTCTGCGCCCAAGCTGAGACAGCACAGCAGAATCAGAAATATCAATGGCGCGCGCAAGAGGCTTTTCAGCTTTCCAACTCCCTGCGGCTAATCATCTTATAATATTCCCCAGCGTCTTTTTTGGCCACGTTTCCACTCGGGATCTTTTCAATTTCAATCTCGTGTTCAAAACCGTAGAGCCGAAAGCGGATCACATCGCCTTCTTTCACGATGGAAGAGGCTTTCGCGCCTTTGCCATTGATGAACACCAAGCCTTTATCGCAGGCCGTTTTGGCAATGCTGCGGGTTTTGGTGAGGCAGAGCTTGTTTAAAAGTTGATCCACCCGCATGACAATCTCCTTTTCACATCTCTATGTGACTATTGGACTTATGAAAGCAATCGCTGCGTCTCCAATGCAATCATCAGCTCTTCATTTGTGGGAACTTTCAACACCGTGACGCGGGAATCGGGGGTGCTGAGCAGTTCGATATCACCGCTAAATTTCGCGTTTGCTTCCAAATCCAGTTTGATGCCAAGGGCTTCCATGTTTGCGCAAACCTGTTCACGCATGATTGCCATATTTTCGCCCACACCGCCGGTGAAAATCAGCACGTCCAATCCGTTCATCCCGGCAAAATAGGCACCAATATATTTTTTGATGCGATAGCAATAGACATCCAAAGCCAATCTGGCAGTGGCGTTATCGTTTTTCAATATTTCGTCTTCAATCTCGCGCATATCGTTCGAAACGCCAGAAAGCCCCAGCATTCCGCTTTTTTTGTTCAAAATGCCGTTCACTTCATCCACGCCGAGTCCCAAATTTTGCTGCATGTGAATGGGAATGGCGGGGTCAATATCGCCACAGCGAGTGCCCATCATCAGTCCTTCCAGAGGTGTCAAACCCATTGATGTATCAACACTTTTGCCCCCATCGATGGCGGTGATGGAAGCGCCGTTGCCCAAATGACAGGTGATGATTTTCAGGTCTTCAAGCTTTTTGCCCAAAAATTCGGCTGCCTGCATGCTGACATATTTGTGGGATGTGCCGTGGAATCCATAGCGGCGAATTTTGTGAACCTTGTAAAAATCCATGGGCAGCGGATACAAAAAAGCGTGCTGCGGCATGGTTTGATGGAAGGCGGTGTCAAACACTCCGCATTGTGGAACATCCGGCATATTTGCCTTCACGGCGGCGATGCCTTTCAAATTCGCGGGATTATGCAGAGGCGCCAAAGACACACACTCGCGCATAACTTCAACCACATGATCTGTGATCACCACGGCATCTGAATAGTTTTCGCCTGCGTGAACCAAACGGTGTCCCACCGCGTCAATCTCGTTTTTATCCTCAATCACTCCGTTTGTCGAATCCAAGAGAGAATCAATAATCAACTGCAAACCCTGCTCGTGATTCTCAATCTCCATCTGCCGCTTTTTAACGGTGTATTTCTCGCTTTTATAGGTGAAAAGCGCGGTTTCCTCTCCGATTCTTTCAGCAATCCCTTCTGCCAAAACATCGCGGGATTCCATATCGATGAATTGGTATTTGATGGATGAGCTGCCGCAATTTACCACTAAAATCTTCATTTGTTCCTCTTTTTGTTGTTTTTTGTTCAATCCTGAGGAAAGGTTGAAACTGTCAACTGATTTACCAAAAAAGAGGCGGCGACAGGCGGAAAACCTCGATTTCCCGGCTTTTTTTCTTTCTACATTCCCAGCGGCGCAATCGCTCTATCAAAATAGCCATGCACCTTGGAAATCGTTAATCCATAATTGGTTATCGGCACTCCGCGCCTTTGGGATTCCACAATGCGACGGCTCATCTCAGCCTGATTCAGCATACAGGCGCCACAGTGGATTACCAGCGCGTAATCCTCCAAATTCATCGGATAATCGTGCCCGGCATAAGCCTCGAATGAGAGGTCTTTTTTGGTGTAAGCCTTCACCCAACGCGGAATTTTGGCCCTGCCGATATCATCTTCTTGAACGTGGTGGGAACAGGCTTCCGCGATTAAAACCCGGTCTCCATCCTGAAGTTTATCTATCTGTCGCACACCTTCGGCCAGAATACCAAGATCGCCTTTATAACGCGCGAACAAGATGGAAAATGTGGTAAGTTTCACCTGCTCTGGCACATCTGCCACCACTTGAGCAATCGCCTGAGAATCCGTAATCACCAAATCCGGATCGCTTTTGAGGGATGCCAAAGCTTTTTTAAGTTCGAATTCACGCGTGACCAAAGCCATGGCGCGGGCGTCCAAAAGGTCGCGTAAAACCTGCACCTGCGGCAAGATAAGCCTGCCTTTGGGCGCGGCGGGATCGATGGGTGTCACCAAAACAACCAGTTCACCTTCTTTCACCAAATCCCGAACCAGGGGCTTGTCTTCTGTGTAGCGTGGAGGCGCCAGGCTCACCAGCTTTTCCTTGATGAGCGAAACATTTTCACCTTTGCTGGCAGAAGCTGAAACCCATTCCAGACCATGCTTATCGCAATATTCAATATTTTTGGGCTCAGGAGCACGCAAATCACTCTTGTTAAACACCACCAAATGCGGTATCTTCATCTCCCGCAGCTTATTAAGCATCTCCAGCTCCATCTCCCCGAAAGGCTGGCCGTCGTTCACAAAAATTGCCATATCCGTACGGAAAAGCACCCGGTAGGTGGCTTCCACCCGCTTTTTACCAAGACCTCCCACATCATCCAAACCCGCTGTGTCATATAATGTTACAGGACCCAGGGGCAGAAGTTCATAGCGTTTGTCAACCGGGTCGGTGGTGGTGCCCGGTGTATCTGAAACGATGGCGATTTCCTGGCCTGTAAGTGCGTTTATCAGGCTGGATTTACCGCTGTTGCGGTTGCCCAAAAGTGTGATTATCAAGCGCTCTCCGCGCGGTGCGCTGCTCATGTTACCTCAATATTTTTCATATTTATAAACAGAATAAGCCGCTCGCCCGGTTTTGTCAAACACAGCGATGATTCTTTTTTATGAAACCCGCGTGCAATATGACAAAATTGACTCTTTCTTGGTGGCCGCCTTTAGTCTCCCTTATGTTTTAAAAGGTAAATATAAGGTAGATAAAGATTTGGGGCTTTGCGGGGCCTTTTACAACAGACTCGTTCTTATCTATTGGAGCCTGAAAGTTTTGTTCGGAGATTTGATTTTTCTTGAATTGCTAAAAACTGTAACAATCACCCGCGCAAGGGTTAGCGATTCCAGATGAATTCGCGCTTGACATTTTTCCCGCTTAATTTAGGCTTTGACCACACTGAAAAAATGGGAGAGCCCATGGACGACATGAAAGGAATAAAAACCCTGAATCTAAAGCTGACAGAGCCTGAAAAACTGCGTGAACAGGTGCGGTACTATTTTCACCAAACCTACAGTATCGACGAAAAACTTTACGACAGCCTCATAAACGACGAAACCTTCTATCTGCGCGCCGATCCATTGCGCCATCCGCTGGTATTTTATCTGGGACACACGGCGGCATTTTATATCAATAAGCTCATCATTGGCAAAGTGATAGAAGAACGGATTAACCCCAGCTATGAATCCATGTTCGCCATTGGCGTGGACGAAATGAGTTGGGATGACCTCAACGAAGCAAATTACGATTGGCCTTCCATTCCGAATGTGAAGCGCTACCGAGACCTGGTGCGAGAGAGAGTGGACCGCCTCATCAGCGAGCTGCCTTTGGATGAAAATGGCATTGGCTGGAACAGTCCCTGGTGGGGCGTCATCATGGGTATCGAACACCAGCGCATACACTTGGAAACTTCTTCTGTCCTCATCCGACAGCTTCCTTTGGAAAAAGTGCGCCCCTTGGATTTTTGGAACGTTTGCCCCAAAGCCGGCGCTGCTCCACAAAATGAACTGCTGCCTGTGGCTGGCGGAAAAATCCGCCTGGGCAGAGACGACAACAGCCCCTGGTACGGCTGGGACAACGAATATGGCTCCATCTCTTTTGATGTCAAGCAGTTCGAAGCTTCCAAGTATCTGGTTTCAAACGCGGAATTTTTGGAATTCATCGAAGACGGTGGCTACACCCAGGAACGCTTCTGGACTCCGGAAGGCTGGTCCTGGCTCTCTTTTCAGAAAGCACTCATGCCCCGATTTTGGCGTAAAGAAGGACAGAACTACAAACTTCGCCTCATGACCACGGAAATCGAAATGCCCTGGAACTGGCCGGTGGAATGCAACTATCTGGAAGCCAAGGCTTTCTGTAATTGGAAAGCAGCCCAAACCAGCCTGCCCATCCGCCTGCCTTCGGAAGAAGAATGGATGCGCTTGCGCGACAGCCACATAAACACCGATCAACCGCTTTGGGACGTCGCTCCGGGCAATATCAATCTGGAGTTTTGGGCTTCTTCCTGCCCGGTTGACCACTTTGGTTTTGGAGATTTTTATGACCTTATAGGAAACGTGTGGCAATGGACGGAAACACCTATTTATCCCTTTCCCGGCTTCAAAATCCACCCCATCTACGACGATTTTAGCGTGCCCACTTTCGACGGACGCCACAATTTGATTAAAGGTGGCTCCTGGATTTCCACCGGAAACGAAGCTCTGCGTGATTCACGTTACGCTTTCCGACGCCATTTCTATCAGCACGCCGGTTTCCGCTATATTTCGAGCCCGGAACCTGTTACCCTGCACGACGAACCTTACGAAACCGACCCCACAATCATTCCCTGGTGTGATGCCAACTGGGGCGATAACCCTCTGGGCGACAAGCATTTCAGCCAGCAAGTTATGGAAACATTGCAGACCACTCTGAAAAAATTGCAAGGTAAAAAAGCGCTGCATCTGGGCTGCAAAACCGGACGCCTAAGCTTCGAATTGGCAAGAACTTTCGCCCATGTTACCGGGATTGATTTCACCACCCGCCTCATCCGCCAAGCCATCCAAATGCATGAAAAAGGTTTCATCCGCTACATCCGTGTGGAAGAAGGCGAAATCGTGAGCCACGTGGAAAAACACCTGAAAGATTTTGCCTTGCAAGACGTTGCAGACAAAGTTGAATTTTGGCAGGCGGACGTCTCCAATCTCATTGCCAAATTCACCGGTTACGATTTTATCCTGGCGGTAAACGCAATCGAGGAAGCCATCAAGCCCCGCCGCTTTTTGGAAGAAATCCACACACGACTGAACTCCGGCGGCATCTTGGTTTTGGTGGATGGATACGCTTGGAACCCGGATATCACCCGCGCCGAGGACCGACTGGGCGGATTCCGTAAAGATGGTGAGCCCTATGGCAGTTTTGAGGCGCTTAACGATATATTGGACAAAGAATTCGAGCTTCTGGAAGAACCCCGCGAGCTTTGGCAAACCCTGCGGCAACAACAGCGCCTGCACAGCCTGAAAAAAGTGCAGCTAACCATCTGGAGGAAAAAGGCTTAAATGCGCAAGGCGGCATTGTTCGCGCTCATATTTCTGTCTCTGACCCTGAGCGCGGAAATCATCCAAATCGGCAGCGGCTCGCTGTACAACCAAGGTTTGCCAATTGAGCCATTTCGATGCTACAGCTATTCCCAGCAGATTTATCTGGCTTCCCAAATCGGAACGGCGGGTGTCATCAATTCCCTTGGCTTTCAATATGACATACAAAGCAATAATTTTCTGGAGAGAAATGCGGATTGGGTCGTGTTTCTGGGACACACAGAGCGGCAAAACATCACAAGCTGGGTGCCCATCGACAGCCTGAATCTGGTTTTTTCTGGTTCTCTGACCGAAACGGATTTTTCCTCTGATCTGCCGGGAGAAGGTTGGCTAACCATAACTCTCTCCACCCCATTCTTTTACAATGGTACGGACAACTTGATCCTGGCTGTGGATGAAAACACTCCCCTGGCCTGCACAAACGCGAACGACTTTATTTGTTCGGAAGTGGGTGTGCCAATGGGAATTACCTTTATCAGCTTGGATGTGAATCCCGACCCCGCCGACCCTCCAGAAATACCATACCCAAACAATTTTTACATCCGTAACGCGCAAGCCAACCTGCGGCTGGAAATTAGCCCCTATATCCTCACGCCCACACAGCCCTTCCCGGAAGACCAAGCCACTGGGGTTGAAACAGATACAGACCTGCAATGGCGCAGCGACGCCAGCTCTTTCGACCTCTTTTTTGGCAGCGACCCGCAAAATCTGCCCTGCGTGGTTCAAGGCTGGAATCAATGCCAGTGGAATCCTCCGGAACCTCTGCAACTTTTCACCACATATTATTGGCAGATAATTGCTTACGAGGATGAAGAAATCCATCCTGGACCTCTGTGGAGCTTTCGCACCCGCGGTGAAGGCATCGGCGCGCCCAGAAATCTCAGCGGATTTTATAATGGTGACCACGTGAGCCTGAACTGGAATCCCCCGGAACATGGAGACCCCGTTCTTTACCGCGTGATCCGCAACGGAAATTTTTTGGCAACCTCGCAAGCCACAGTCTATCAAGATTTTGAGGTGGCTCCCGGGCAGGTTTTATACTACTGGATTTTGGCGCAAAACCATCTGGGAGAAATCTCCGCCGCTTCAAATTCAATCAGTGTCCACATCCCTGACATTATCCCGCATCTCATTCTGCGAGAAGGTTTTGAAAGCCATCCTCCCTTCAGCCAAATCGTTCCCGGCTGGCTGAATCTGGATTTGGATGAGTCCACCACCTGGACTTTCGATGGTTTGAACTTTCCCGGAAGCGGTGGACCGCTGCCCTGGGTGGTCTTTTCTCCTGCCGAAACCGTTCCGCCCTTCGATTTTGTCACCGCCCAGGAAGGCCTTCAATCCATTGCGGCAATTGCCAGTTACAATCCTCCCAACAATGATTGGCTCATCACACCCCGCCTGAATTTGGGTCTTTATCCACGCCTCACTTTTTGGGCGCGATCACACACCGCGGACCATGGCCTGGAGCGGCTCAAACTCCATATTTCAACCACAGGAACCGAGCCTCAGGATTTCATCCAGATTGGCCCCAGTCCTTGGATTTCTGTGCCGGCGGAGTGGACCCAATATAGTGTTGGGCTCTCAAACTGGAATCAGCAGGACGTTTGGCTGGCTTTTCAGTGCTGTTCCTGGGATGCCAAAATCCTCTATCTGGACGACATTATTGTCACCGGCGAAGGCGGTTGGGTTTCTGTGCAGGACAATCTCGCCCGCGACTGCGTTTTCCAAGTGTTTCCAAACCCCAGCCGGGACAGCTTTGTTGTTGAAAATTCCCTGAAGGAAAATTTCCAACTCAGCCTCCATGACATCCGGGGCCGCAAGCTTTTTTCCGCCAAAGAGTTAAATTACTTCAACAGCGCAGAACACAGCCTTTCCCTGGCGGCAGGAATTTATATTCTGAAACTGGAAAACGGCGGCAAAACCCAGCTAAAACGTTTGGTTGTGATTCCATGAAAGATCAATATTACCATAATGTTGAGGCTTTCCTGGCGCAACTTTTGCAGGATAAAACCTTCAGCAAAAACATCGTGGCACGGCAAACTTTGGAAGAAACCCAAGCGCAGTGGTTAGATTTTCCGTCCCAGAGCCGTTCTGAACTTCTGGATCTGCTTGCTGAAAACGGACTTAAACGTCCCTATCGCCACCAGCGGGAAGCCATCGATGCCGTCCTGAAAGGCGAAAATACCGTACTCAGCACCGGTGTCGCCAGCGGAAAAAGCCTCTGTTACCAATTTCCGATCCTGCAAAGCCTGCTGGAAGACCCTTCCTCACGAGCTTTGCTGCTTTTTCCCACCAAAGCGCTGGCTCAGGATCAGCATCAAAAAATGAACAAGCTGTTGGAAGGCCTCAAAAAGCGAGTTCCAAACCTATCCCAGCTCAAAAACGGAATCTACGACGGGGACACACCTTCCGATTCTCGCAGCGCCATCCGCGCTCAAGCCCGGCTCGTATTTTCCAATCCGGACATGCTGCATCTGGGAATTTTGCCCAATCACAGCCTCTGGGCAGGTTTTTTCGCACGGCTCAAATATGTGGTAATCGATGAAGTTCACACCTACCGCGGCGTTTTCGGCTCCCATTTTGCCAACGTGTTGCGCCGCCTCAAACGCGTATGCCGACTCTACGGCTCCAACCCTGTATTTATCTGCACTTCAGCCACTTTGGCAAATGCCAAACAACTGGCAGAGGAGCTTTTGGAAAGTCCGGTTCGTCTCATCGACCGGGATTCCGCGCCTCATGGCAGACGCGAATTCCTGATTGTGAATCCGCCCATTGTGGATGCGGCTCTCGGCATCAGGCGCAGCGCCATGCTTGAAACCACCCAGCTTGCCAAACGCTGGCTGCGTGGGTCTGGACAGGCTATCGCTTTTTGCGGACCCCGCCGCAGCGTGGAAATCCTCTACCTCCATCTCACAAACAACCAAACCCTGCACCAGCGCGTGCGCAGCTACCGTTCAGGCTATCTGGCTCAAGACCGCCGCGAAATCGAGCGCGAGTTGCGTGAAGGCAGCATTGGTCTGGTGATTTCCACCAACGCTCTGGAACTGGGAATCGATATTGGAGGCCTCGACGCCGCTTTCCTAAACACATATCCCGGAACTATTTCCAGCACCAGACAGCAGGCTGGAAGAGCCGGTCGCAAGGGCGAAACCTCGCTGGCTGTCCTCATCGCCAGTGCCAATCCTCTGGATCAATATATCTGCCAAAATCCGCAATATATCTTTGAAAACAACCCCGAACACGCGCTCATTTCGCCAGACCACACCGAAATCCTTCAAAGCCAGTTGCTTTGTGCCATCCACGATCTTGCGTTTTTGGATGATGAAAGCTTTGGCAGCCTGGGCCCGGAGCACATTCATCCCCATTTGGAAGTTTTGGTGCAAAATGGCCAGGCGCGTCGCGCTCAAAACCGCTATGTGGGCATTCCGGAATCCTATCCCGCCGCCGAAGTTTCCTTGCGCAACATCTCGGATCAGGTGCAAATACTTGATGGAAAGGAACTTATCGCTTGGGTGGACGGCTCCAGTGCTCACTGGATGGCTCATCCCGGCGCCATCTATCTGGATCGTGGAAACGCTTGGAAAGTAAAAGAATTAGACCTCAAAAATGGCAGGGCAATGGTTGAACCTGTCAATCTGGATTATATCACTCAAGCCACCCGCAGCACCCAAATCGAGACCGAAAATCCGCAAACTCGTCAAAAAGTGGCTGGCGGCACAAAATATCTGGGAAAAGTGACGGTTACCACCACTATCACCGGCTTCAAAAAGCTTAGATTCTACACCCAGGAAATCTTGGGACGAGAGCCTCTGGATATGGAACCAACTGTCTTGAACACAGTGGCTTGGTGGATTGGAATCTCTCCGGAAACCGTGGCAAAAGTGAGCGCGCAAAAGCTTTGGAACAGTTCTGCCAACGACTATGGCAGTGATTGGGGCAAAATTTCCGTCCTGATTAGAAAACGCGACGCTTTCCGCTGTCAACATTGTGGTCTGCCAGAAAGCGATGGCTTTCACCACGTTCACCATATCACACCTTTCCGCAAGTTCGACAACGCTGAAGAAGCCAACGATCCCTCCAACTTAATTACCCTCTGCCCACGCTGCCATCACCTTGCCGAACAAGGGGTTAGGATGCAAAGTGGCCTCTCCGCTCTGGGTTATCTTTTGGTGAATTTGGCGCCCTTTTTTGTGATGTGCGACCGCCAGGATATTGATGTTTTCACCGAGGATATTTCACCTCTGGCAAACAACAACCCCGTCGTGCTGATCCATGACAATATTTCAGGAGGCATCGGCCTGTCCCGCAAGCTGTTCCAACTCCACGACCAAGTTCTTTCCGCTGCGCTGGACCTCGTTGAAAAATGCCCTTGCCGTGAAGGTTGCCCTTCCTGCGTGGGTCCTGTTGCTGAAAATGGAGAAGGCGCAAAAGAAAATGCCATCGCCATCCTGAAGGAATTAACCCAAAACGAAACCTCAGAAGTTTCGGAACCATAATCTATTGTGAACACAGAAGATAAATTATCTAATTTGACCCAAAAGACGGAAAACAGCGCTCCCTCTCTTGCTTCACACTTGATTCCGACTCAAGTGTCACTGCCCCATGCCTCGTTATCAACCCGATTCTTTGACGGGATGATCAGGAGTGAGACCTGAGAAAATCTCGGGCTGGAGTCAAGAGTGAATAAAGGAAAAACCATGAATGAACGTGGAAAAAACACCAAAAAAGGCAAACTCGAAATCCAGCGCGATCCTTACGATCCATTTGTGCCAGCCAATGCCCGTGCCATCATTTTGGGCAGCACACCACCTGCGAGATTCTGTTTGCCCAGTGATTTAACCCTGCACCCGCGTGATATAGATTGGTTTTATGGCTCCTGCGACCGTGGCTGCAACACCTTCTGGGAAGCGATGTTCCGCGTTTTCGACCACGATAGTCTCACCGAATTGAACAGCCTGCGGGATTTTGAACTACCGCGTGAGGAAAAGACACGCCGTCAACGCTCTTTTTTGCAAAATCTGCTGACAGCGAGGAAACTGGGCATCATGGACATTCTGGAAAGCTTCGAACGCCGTGACGGAAGCAGCGCAGACTCAGAATTGAAGCCGCTAACTTTTCGGGATCCGCTGCCATTTTTGCGGGATGCGCCCGATGTTTCAGCATTTTGTTGCACCAGTTTGCACAAGGTTCACACTTGGCTGGGAAAAAGCTTGGCCCGACATGGCATTCAGCTTGAAGAACGGGGTGGAGAATTCTGTTTCCAAATGAAAGATAATAACGCAAAGCCGCGCCTTGTTTGGGTTTATCGTCTGCCGTCGCCCTCACCCATCGGTCGCATCAGGTTTCCAAACCATCAGGCTTGGATGGAAAATCTGGTCAGCGAATATCGCCGCATTTTCGCGCAGGCGGGGGTTTCTTGAAAAAGAAACGTCAGGGCGGGCAGTGTGAGCGCTTTTATCTCATTTTGAATATGCGCGCAAAGTCTTGTCCGTTTCAGGGTTTGGGCTATTTTTCGAATAGCGCGGGATTTTCCTCAATAAATTGCTGGTGCAATCTCCAAAACGCCGAATCGACTTTTTGTCTCCGCTTCGCGTGAAAAAATCCGGCGATGGAAACTGTGAGAGCGCCGACGAAGTCCACAATCAAATCCAGCATCGTATCAAACACTCCCAGCCGGGTGTCAAAAACGCCGTTCACCAGTTCCAAATTCCTTGCTTTTTGCATGTTCGCGCCGAAAATGCCATCCACCGCGAATTCAAATATTTCCCACAGCGCGCCCACCGACAGGGCAAAACAAAAACTGAACAGCGCCATGAAAAAAGGGCTTAAACGCACGTGCATCTTCTTGTCCTTGTTCAGGGCGTAAATCAGCAAAAATCCGGTATAACCCAAAAGGATTGCGGAACTACCGTGCAACAAGGTGTCCCACCATTTTAAGCGGTAGTAGTAATCATGAATTTCGCCCAGATACATCGAGGCGAAAATAAAAAGCAGGATTACAATCTGAAAAGGCGCCGGGATGCTGATTTTGGCTCGTTTTGCCATCATGGTGGGCAGCATGAGGAGCACGATGGTCAAAATCGAGGTGAAAAACAGCTCCCAGGAATGGTCAATGAAATTATAGACCGCCGCGGCAAGGCTCAACGCCACAAAAGCCAACCGCATATACTTTTCTATCTTCGCAAAACGTATTTTCATGTTTCCGTCTCTTCCCTTTTTATGTTTTGGCAAATTTATCCGCGCCAAGCAAACTGTCAAGAAAAGCTTGGTTTTCCAACTGGCATGGACTACAGCAAAATGCAAAAAAAGGCATTAGATATGTAGTCAACCTTCCAAGTGGAGTCCTTGAAGACAATTAATTTGAAATTGGCTCTTCCCTTTATAAGGAACGATGGAAAGCGATATTTCATTCATGACAGGGTATTGAGATTGAGCTTTCATATCGTACATGAAATTGAGCCAAATTAACTGCAGGAAATCCAATTATAGTAACCTTCAAACGCAATGGCTAAGCCATCTGAAGCAATTGTTAAGAAAACTTAACAAAAAAAAGCTTGTCAAATAAACAGGGTTTCATTCTTTATGTATTTGAAAGGGATATGATATGAATTTGGTATTTGTTGTTGAAGATAATCAGGATCTTCTAAGCATTGAGATAAAGCTGTTGGAAGATAATGGTTATAGAGTTCGAGGTTTCCTCGATACTATTTCCTTGTGGAACGGTTTGGGTGAGGAAACACCGGATTTGATTTTACTGGATTTGACGCTTCCAGACCGCGACGGGCTGGACGTCTGCCGGGATTTGAAGTTCGATCCCATTCTACGAGCTATTCCAATTATCATGGTCACAGGGAGGCTGGAACTGGATGACATTGTAAAAGGGCTGAACTTGGGTGCGGACGACTATATCTGCAAACCTTTCGAGCAGGAGGAGCTGCTGGCAAGAGTGCGAGCCATTTTACGCCGAAGCGCCCATCTTCCCCAAAACGGAACTGTTGAAATCGTACCTGGACTGAATCTGGATATCCAGCGCCAAGAATTAATTGACAAAGGCAAGAGGATCATTCTCACCCTCTCAGAATTCCGCATCCTGCAACTGTTAACCACTCGCCCGGAATGGGCTTTCCGCCGCAGTGAAATCCTGGACCACCTCTGGGGCGACGACAAGATTGTGGTAGAGCGTACTGTGGACGTGCATATCAGCAATCTGCGAGAAAAATTGGGCAGCCATGCCACTATCATCCAAAAAGTTCATGGAGTGGGATACTGCTTCAAAGCCAAAAAAGGAAACACCGGTAATGAAGGCTGATAAGACTATAACAATGGTTTTAAGACACATATTATCCTGTGAAACGATGTTCGGTATGAGGTATGGTAAAAAACTTGCAGAAATGACATCGACACTTGCCTGGACAGTTACAAAATTGTCGTCGCGCATAGACAAGAGCCGAAAACCCAAATATTATGATATGATGAATATTAACGAAAAAATGGCTGACCTGGGCGAAAAACAAAAAGATCAAAATATTGTTTCAACCCTACCTGTCAGGCTGACCAAAGTATTTAACTGCATTAAAACAATGCCTCTAAAGATGCAACCACAAAGACTATAGAGCCCCAATGGCTAAGATTGAACAATGAGGGAAAATAAGTATGTATAAGAAATTGATTTTTATTGGATTGGTTTTATTTATAACTGTTTTGGGCGCTCAGGAACAAGTGCGCTACGCAGGTTTTTGTTTTTCGGGCAATTATTCAGACATTCCAGACAGCTATCGATACACAAATCAGCTCATGAGTAGAGAAAACAAAAACGGCTTGAAGCTTTTAGAGCAGGAGTTTTTTCAGTACTTTAATCAGAACAGCGAGTTTGGCAATTTCAAGCTTGTCTTTTCCGACGCGGATACAAAATATGCCATGGCTTTTACAATGATCCGTGAAAATGTCGATATAGAACACTTGTCTGATATAACCAAGCTGATCTATAATCTTGGTTTTTCGCTGTATATACTGGATTTTGATGAAATGCGAGTGCTTCAATCCTATCCCATCAAAGTGGCCTACCTGGATATCGTAAAAGGTAATCTGAAAACAAATTCGGATGCCGTCACTGACATGATTGTGGATACGATTCACAGTTTAATGCAACAACAGGTTATGAAAAACCTCTCAACACGCATACCCGACATCAACTTGCAACAAAGTGGGACCCTTTCCATGAAAGTATCTGAGGTGATTTTTTCTGACCAAGCAAGAGAAGTAATTTCAAGCTTTCCCGGAGGTGAAGCCGCTTATGCAAATCTGATTGCGAACCAAGCCACAGAAAGTCTGGCGTTTGACCTGAATGTTTCCATGCTTCCCTTTTCGAAAGACTACACCGGGCAAAAAATGTCGCTTGCGTTTTCCGATGCCACGGTTCAGAATTTCGTCATCCCTCCAGCCAGCTACGATCTGAAGATTACTGTAGATAAATTTTATAAAGCTCTCAATTCGGAAAAGGGAAATGAGCAACTGTATATCTATGGGGCATATACCAATGTGAGCTTGTTCGATTCCGATTTAGGTGATGTTTACTGGGATCAAGAAGTCAAGCACGGCGCAACGAAATACGCGATTAAAGGCCAAGTTGTGGATGACTTTGCCAACTACAACGAAGTTCTACTGGCCACAGTTTCACAAACTTTGGTGGAAAGCTTGACCAAAGACAAAAAATTGATGAGAGATAAAAAAGGTAAAAAAGGGGTGATCAGACGATGTCAAAATTTCTAAGATTCATCTTACTAACCATATTATTACTAGGCTTGGCGGGCAATGTTTGCGCGCTTGTGAAAGTAAAAGCTAAAGGAGAAGTGGAAACAAAGAAGAAAAACCCTGGAGTAAAATTGGTCAAAGAGGCAATCAGATCTGGACAGGAACAGGCATTGAAAAAATGGTCGGTCGGATTGGACTCACAGCGCCTTCAAATAATTAATGAGTTATGGACAGAAATCGTGAACGATTTGGATACCTATGTGATGGAAACTTCTCAGCTTAACGATGGTGAATGGGCAAATGGAAAATGGATGATAAACTTGGAAGTTACTATCAACGACGCCCAAATTGAACAACTGATAAATCAGCGCTCTCAAACCAGCAGGCAGAATCAGGTAGAGACTTACCTCAGCTTTATCTATGTGGCGCGAGAGGTTAGCACCATCCAAATTTCCGCTGATACAGTGCAAAGTAATGTCTCCTCCACCAATTCCAACCAACGGATCGTTGACAACAAAAGCCAAAGCAACATTTCGACCGATACTCAGGGAAACCTGAATGTATCTGTTAGAGAATCAGGAAGATCGGAAAAAAACACCCAGGTCGATCTGAAAGCGGAAGCCAACGTTACAGCAGACCATTCCAGGGATTCATACAGCAGTTCATCCAGTTCTACCAACAACCGGGGAAACACCCAACGAAACGCAAAATCCAGCAATTTTGATTCATCACATAGTTCCCGCCTGAGCTCTGAGGGACACTTGGAATCCGATGTGGAGCAAGCCTATTCTTCCAGATCGGACACCAACGTTATGACAGATGGTACCAGCACGCAGTCTCGCTCTGAAGAATCAATTTTGAATATCAGCCACAGCAGAGAACAGCTTTCAGATTACAGATCGTCTGGATATGTGGTCAAAAGTAGTGAAGGAATCAGTTATCGGGTCTTTAACCCCCAAGAAATAGATACTAAAGTAACTGAGATTTTTAACAAATCCGGATTTGATGTCGTTCCTTGCTATGAAGTGGATATCGCCCCAGAATTTCTGGCCTATGATTTTGCCACTTTGAACGAGATTTCTAGCTCTACCCAGAAGGAAGCCACAGAACTTGCCCGCGACGCTGGACTGGATTTCCTGGCCATCGGAATGTTAGATCTCGGTCGCGAGGAAATTGACCCAGTAACTGGTTATTACAAAATATATGCCAAGGTCAACGGGTACATCATGGATTTAAGGAAAAAATTCGCTGTCAAGATTTGCAGCGTAGGACCCGTCCAATATTGTGGCTGGGGAGAAAACCCATCGGTGGCTAAAACCAACGCCCTAATTGAGGCATCACAAAAAGCATCGGTTGACCTCGTAGATCAGTTGCGAGTAAAACTTGGAATGTAAAAAAACAAAGGAGAAAACAATGAAAAAAATCATTGCGGTACTGATCATGGTTATGGCGCTGTCAGTCGTTTTGAACGCCAAAAAGGACGACGGCAAAAAAAAGGGAAAAGACAAAAACACAACGGAATTCTATCTGATGTTGGACGATTCAAGAATGAACCCTCTTGAGGAGCAAATCAAATATGCTAATAGCCTTGCTAGCGTTGGCGAAGAAGTCCTGGCGACAGTCCAAGACGCTCTTGGAGCGCTTGGTAATAATTTTAGCCCAATTAAGGCTCAATTTGATGCTGCCCAAGAGGAGACGTTGTTGGCAAAGGAAATGCTGATGCAGGCCTTGGGTATAAGGGAAAAAGTTGTTGAGGCCATTGCAGAAGCCAAAGCAACCGATAGCGGAAACGCGGGGCAAATTTTTATGGATAAATCTGCCCAAGCCGACGAGATAATTAGTGAAATGGCAGAAGACACTGAAGAATTGAGTGAAGTGCAGAAAGCATGGATTAGATCCGGGTTGATCAGGATGGGGACATCCGTTCTTCGAGAGGCCGCATTGGTAAAAGCAGTAGTTGATTATATAAGTTACGTGGATTCACTTCCGGCGCTAAGCAAGGCTAAGGAAGCCAAGAATCTTCCCGAAGCCACACTGATTGCCAAGGACCTACCTGGTATTTTGGGTACCCAAGTGAAAAGCTTGGGTTCTCTCATCAAAATTGCCAAAACAAACAACATTAAGATTCCAGCGCAAGTAAAGCTTCCATAATTATGGTTTATCGGGGAGGGTCTCGGCTCTCCCCAATGATTATGAAATGAAAAAACATACTGCATTGACATTGTTTATTGTGTGCATAATCTGCTTGCAGACAGTTGTTTGCATTGCGTCAGTGAAGCGTCCAGCCTGGATAGAAAATCCTTGGTCAGAATATCCGGAACAGAAATATTTAGTCGGAGTGGGTCAAGGAGACACTATTGATGCCGCCAAAAACTCCGCACTGGCAAGTGTTTCAGGTTTTTTTGAGACTCAGGTCGTTTCTAGTATCAGGTCTTTAGAGAAAGAAGAATCCCTCACTACCGGCGGAAAGAATAGTTATAAGCTCGAATCGTCCATCTCCTCGGATGTTCAGATTATATCCAAAGGCAAGCTTCAGTTTGCTGAGATACGTGAGACATGGCAAGATACCAAAGCTGGCACTTGGTACTGCCTGGCAGTGCTGGAAACAGCCAGATTGCTGGACATGCTGGAAAGCACAATCGAAAAAGCAGAATCGCAGATATCCTTTCTGCTTCGCGAACAGCCTCGGATCGTTGACAGAATCAAAGACATCCAGCAAGCGTTTAATCTTGCAGAAGAAAATGAAATCAATTACATCTATTATAACGCGCTGACCTCAGGCAGCAGGCCTAAAAAGCATCCCGAGACGAGCTCAAGCATTATAATGGAAATGCTAGCCATGGCAAAAAACCGATTTCCCCTCCGTATATCTGCGCAAAACGATGATGGTCGGGTGGAAACCGCTTTACGGGAAGCATGCAGCAAAAACGGACTTACTTGCAAGGATGACTCCAATTTTTTGTTGAATATTGACATAAAAGAGTCCGGCATCACCCTTGTGAATAATCAATATTTTGTTAAACTAGAAGCAACTCTCAAACTCATCAATGGTGAAGAAGTATGGCTCCAAATCGATGAAACTGCACGTCTGGGGGATTTGGGACTGGAAAATGCTAAACAACGGACTATCTCTTCTCTTGCCGCTAAACTCTCTAAGAAATTTCTTGAATCCTTGGGGCTCCGTCAATAACCAAAGCTGTCATCTTGGAACAAGTTATACCCAACAAAAATACCGCGCCTTCATTTAGTTATTTCTCATTTCGGCGCGGCTTTTTTTGTTATCTAACATCCTCAAGTGCGGGGCAGTATTTAACCTATTGTATGTCCGGTGGATTTGCCTTAATTTTGAACATCACTAATATCATATGGCAAATCTTCAAAGTTTATGCCAGTTACCTTGCAAGCCTCTTTCTATCTTCGCAAAACGTATTTTCATTTTTCCGTCTCTTCCCTTTTTATGTTTTGGCAAATTTATCCGCGCCAAGCAAACTGTCAAGAAAAGCTTGGTTTTGGGGGTGATTGAATTGGGAAAATTGGAGTGTGGATATGGGGCAAAGAACCAGACAGATTCAGAAGAACGGGTTAGGAAAAGGGCCGCAAAGAACTGTTGAGTCAACCGGAGTATAAATTGTTGGTATCAATCCCAACTCGTTGTCTCCAAAATCCTTCGAGGCCCTTTTATATACCTCTACATTCACAATCAAATTGTGTAAGTGGATTCCATCAATAATATTGCATTCAGTAGATAACTACATCATTTACTTTAATTGCAATAGAGAATTCAAATACTCAAAGTT